>JAFXAV010000074.1 GCA_017516785.1 Oscillospiraceae bacterium | reverse complement strand
TCCAGACGCTCACGCATCTGATCCTTCAGCATCTTGGGCATCCAGACGATACGGCCGGGGCCGCCTTCGGCTGCGATGAACTTCTTGGAGGAGATGAAGTGCTTGCCGTGACCCATGAAGCCGGGTGTCTGCACACCGCCGCCGGTCATGGAAGCCATCTCGGAGAAGCTCATACCCAGAGGTGTGATGCCTGCGTGCTCACGGCAGGTGATAACCACGCCCATGGAGCAGGGCTCAACGCCGCAGATACACTCGAAGCAACCGCAGGAGGTCATAGGATCCTGGAACAGGGAGTACAGAGTGATCTTCTCAACAGCACCCTGGGAGTACTTGCAGACAGCCTCGTCCATAGAGTCGTAACGACCAAGTCTTTCGTCCTGGCAGCCGGTCTTCAGAATGGGCTGGCAGGGACCGTTGGGATCCAGCTCCTGGGTAGCCTTTGCGTCCAGCCAGGACACAGCGCCACACAGACCCAGACGCTCGGGGGTAACGATACAAACGTGGCTGGGGGAGAAGGCCTGACACATAATACAGGTGTAGAAGGTGTCAACAGACTCGTCGGTCATAGAAGCAAGACGTGCGTCACGCTTGTTGAAGATCTCGTTGGCAGCGGCGCGGAGAGCCTTGTTCTGCTCGGCGTCCACAACGATGGTGACCTGGCACTTGTCAACAACAGCCTCGAACTCGGACTTGATCTTGGCGTACAGCACCTCGCCCAGGTGAGCGAACTTGAAGCCAGCCTCGAAGTCAGCCTTGGAGATACGGATACGGATCATATCACGCTGGCCGGTGTGCATAACGCCTTCGATGCAGTTGATCCAGGCGTGGATCTTACGCTCCATAACAGCCTCAAAGTCAGACTGCATAGCCTTGCCGGCAACGTCGATGGTGTAGGACAGGGAAATCTTGGAGCCCACCTCGATCTGATCGATCTCGGGACCGATAACGGTGATCTTGTGATCCTCGATCTCCTGGAGCTCCTTGGTCTGGACCAGCTCGAAGCAGTCCACACGGGAGCCGTCCACTTCCACCTGCATATCGCCGCGGCGAATAATCTCGCCTTCGAAAGCGGTAGCGTAGGAAACGGGAATGTCGATCTTGGTGATCTTCAGCTTGATGTCGCGGGCTTCCAGAGAGGTTGCGTTCCACTTGGAGGTGTCCAGCTGCTGGATCAGGCTCTTGGGAACACGGAACATATTCTCGGTCTCGTTGGAGATAACGGGGAAGCCAAGCTGAATTGCGCCTGCGCCGTAAGAGACGATCTCATCGGTCAGGGACTTGTAAGCATTGACGAAAGCACGGATACGGTCCATGGTGTAAGCGTACAGAGCCTTGGTGTCGCCGGGCTGGATAGCACCGAAGATCAGTGCGGCACGGAGTGCCACGGAGACAACATGGATAACGGACTGATCCTCGTAGCCCAGGGGCACCACGCGGACGCCTTCGCCCAGGTTCATACCGGAATCAGCACAGTGCTTTACGGAAGCGCCGGTCAGGGTGACCAGCAGGCCCAGAGCCTGATAGGACTTGGCCAGAGCCACAGTCTCAGCAGGATCTTCTGCGCCGCCGATGATAACAGCAACGCCGGGGATATCGCCGGTAACCAGAGGCAGACCCAGGTTACGGACGAATGCGTCGGAAAGGAAGCCCATCTCGGGCTCTGCGTAGGGATTTGCACCGCCCAGGTACTTCAGAACTTCCAAAAATTCTGCACACAGGGCAGAAGCAACGCCGCTGTCAAATGCGTCCTGCAGGCGGGGATTTCTGGTCATCATGGGCTTGATGTCGTTTTCCAGGGCTGCCTTCAGCTCGCCCAGGTTGTTGATCTTCTTACCGGTGATGGAGTAGTAGCAGGGCAGATTGTATGCGGTGTCGGGGAATGCGACGGCCTCGGCCTCGCCGTACTTGGCGATGGCTTCGTCGATGGCCTTCACGGTACGCTCATAATTGTAGTCGTTACCGTTGAATACTCTGTCAAAAAGTGTCAACGTTTTTTCCTCCTTTTTTGTAGGGTCACTTCTGAAAGTGTTTTTTGTTTGACACCGGATCCTTTTCCCCGGCTCTGCACAACAAAAGATTTGAAATACAAAAAGTATGTCTGCATCTTTTGTTGCTTGATCCGTGAAAAATTATCTCGCCGTCAAATTAAAAAACCCTTTTGCGAAGCGCCCCCCGATTATTACTCTTGATCAAGAATGTTCTTGATTTGTCGAATTTCTTCGATGGCTTTGGGACTGAAATCGTAGGGCGATTTTCCCTGACGGTCTGCGTCGATGACCTCGGTGTTATAGTGGATCATACCCAGAAGATCCTCGGCGGGAATGGCATTTCTGACAAATTCCTCGTCGGATTCGTCCCGGACCTTGTTGGCCACCACACGAACCTGCTTCACGCCAAGGTCGCTTGCCAGCCGCTTTACATTGCGGTAGGTCTGCACGCTTCTTGCGCCGGGTTCGATGACCACAATAAACTGATCCATATTGGCTGCCGTGCCACGGCCCAAATGCTCCAGACCGGCCTCCATATCCATAATTACCACATCATCTTTGCGGTAAGTCATGGCGGCAAGAATGGATTTGAGCATCACGTGCTCCGGGCAGACACAGCCGCTGCCGCCCACATCCACAGTGCCCATCACCAGAAGCTTTACGCCGTTGATCTCCTTGGAAAAGGTATCCGGGATGTCGGAAACCTGGGGATTCAGCTTAAAAAACTTATTGGCGGCGTTGGCGCCGGTGCGTTCCTCAACCAGAGTACGCATTTTGGAAATGGGAACGATGCTGTCCACCTCTTCCTGGGTTAAGCCCAGGGCCAGACCCAGATTGGCATCGGGGTCCACATCGGCGGCAAGCACCTGGCGGCCTTCGTCGGCATAGAGCCGGGCCAGGGTGGAGGACAATGTGGTCTTACCCACACCGCCCTTGCCGGTAATCGCTACTTTCATTTCAGAAAATTCCTTTTTGCAGGTCATTTTGATCTTGTAGGGGAGGCGTTTCGCCTCCCGCGGGACGGGGAACCCGTCCCCTACGCCCTCGCAATGACCGAAGATTTATAGAGTAGAGCAGTAGAAGATTTTTCTTCAGACGAAGGTTGCCGGGTTTCGCTATACTTTGTGTATGCGGAAGCCGGCAAAACGCACGGCTGGAGAAAAAGGTTCGCTGCGATCAGATACCAAGTGCTGCGCGCTTGGCTTCGATACAGGCGATCATCTTGTCGCCCAGGGATTCGATGTCGGTGTCCACAACGAACTTAGCCTCGACCCAATCCTTGACGCCATGCTCGCCCTGGAGCAGCTCGGTGACCTCGGTAGAGCCCTTGGAGTAGGGATCCACGCCCAGGAAGGTCTCAATACCGGTAGCCACAACGTAGTTACCGATGGAAACAGCCTTCTCGGACATCCATTCGGGAGCGCAGCCCACAACGGGAACCTGGGAAATGTTGATGCCCCAGTCCTTGGCAATATCGGAAGCCAGAACCATCATACGGGAGATATCCACGCAGGAGCCCATATGCAGTACGGGAGGAATGTTAGCCAGCTCGCAAACACGCTTCAGACCTGCGCCGCAGTATTCCTTGGCCTGGACAGGATCCATCAGACCAGCCTTTGCAGCAGCCTGGGCGGAGCAGCCGGTGGTGATGACGATGA
>JAFXAV010000073.1 GCA_017516785.1 Oscillospiraceae bacterium | reverse complement strand
TAACAAAAAGCCTTCCCCTCTGGGGAAGGTGGCACGGCGTAAGCCGTGACGGAAGAGGGGTGCATGCAGTACATTTTTCTGAAACCTCTCCCGACCTCGCTATCGCTCGGCCACCCTCCCCAAAGGGGAGGGCATTGGCTCGATAAACTGCAATTTATAGAAAAAAGTAAGGGCGCCGCTTTTGCGGCGCCCTTTGGCGTATCAATCAGCCGATCTGATTTTCGTAGACATGGACATAGCCAACGTCGATGTTGTCATCGCTGTCGAAGTAGACATTGATGATGGCTCTTGCCACCTGGCCCAGGGTAGCGCCGTGGGCGGCCTTTTCGCCGTGGACGGCGATGGCAATGACAGGATCATCGTAAGGCGCGAAACAGACGAAGTAACCGTCGTCAGAGCCGGCACGGCCGGTCTGAGCGGTACCGGTCTTGGCACAGACTTC
This sequence comes from Oscillospiraceae bacterium, assembly GCA_017516785.1. The sequence continues at coordinate 15,586 of JAFXAV010000073.1, read as the reverse complement.
CACGGGAAGACCGCGCATGGTGTTTCTTGCGGTACCTAGGGATCCCTTGATAACGGCCTTCATGCCTTCCTTGTAAGCCTTGACGATGGAAGCATCCAGCTCCATGACATTGGCGATCTTGGGGGCATTTTCGAAGACCAGGGTGCGGTAGTCAGCGGAGACCACGCGGTTCAGGAAAGTGGTCTTCATGCGGGTGCCCTCATTTGCCAGAGTTGCCACGTAGGTGCACATCTGGATGGGGGTGATCATGTTGGTGGACTGGCCGATGGAGGCCTGAATGGTATCGCCGGGGAACCAGGATTTTTCGAAGCCTTTGTGGGTTGCAGCCTTGGATTCCGCGTTGGCGCGGTAACCCTTGGCTTCATACAATTCCACGCCGGTGTACTCGCCGAAGCCCAGCGCCTGGGCCACTTCGTCCAGGTCCTTGATGCCGCGGCCTTCCTGATTCATGCGGTAGGCCAGTTCATAGAAGAAGTAGTTGCAGGAGACTTCCAGAGCGGTGGTGCTGTCAATGAAGCCGTGGGTGATGCCATGGCTGGAATAGACCAGACATTTGGGGGAGAAGCCTGCGTACTCTTCGAAGACGCCCTTGTCTTCAATCTCTTCATTCGGCTGGTAGTGGCCGTTTTTCATGGCGGCGACCAGGGTGCACATCTTGTAGGTGGAGCCGGGGTAGTAGGTACCCTGGAGGGCCCGGTTGAACAGGGGGTCAAAGTCCTGCAGGAGGATTTCGTCGTAGTCCTCGTTGAAGGTGGTCAGGTCGTAGGTGGGGTAGGAAGCACAGGCGAGAATTTCGCCGGTCTTTACCAGCTGAACGACCACGGATGCGCCTTCCACGTCCTCACCGTCGGTGGTCTTGGGGTCGCTTTCCGGGTCTTTCAGATATTCTATGATGTCCGCCAGGGCGTCCTCAGCGGCAATCTGGATATTGATGTCGATGGTGGTTTCCACGTTGTTGCCGGCCTTGGGTTCCTTGCCTTCGATGTACTCCTGGGAGATGAAGGTGCCGTTCTTGTCGACCTTATCCAGGCGCATGCCGTCGATGCCATGGAGCCATTCCTCGAAAGCGGCTTCGAAGCCGGACTGACCAACCTGGGCATCCATGTAGTATTCGCCGGATTCCTTCACTTCAAGCCACTGGTCTTCATCCATGGCGCCCATGGTGCCCAGGATATGGGCGGCGTAATGGGTGTAGTATTCCCGGACGGTGGAGGATTCAACCATCAAGCCGGGAATGTTCAGTTCCAGAAGTTCGGACAGGGTATCGTCGTCCACGTCTTCCAGGAAGACGTAGCTGGACAAATTGGTAACGCCGCGCAGGTCAAATTCATAGCGAAGGCCGATGATGGCGCGGGCCACATCATCGTTCCATTCTGCGGGGATGTCGTAGATTTCCTTCAGTTTTTCAACCAGCAGAGGGGCGGTGATATCGGAGTCGATGTCGCACCAGTCGGGGCCCAGGAATTTCTGGAAATAGCCGCGCCATGCGGAGGTGTAGTCATCCAGAGTGTATTCAAAGGGGCGGGTGCGGGTGACGGGAAAATGGTCCTGATATTCGATGCCCAGCTCGTTGCACATATTGATCAGCTTGTAGAGGTGATCGTTGGTGTTATCGGCGGACTTGATGACGTAGTGGTTGAAAACCAGGTCATAACTGGCTCGGTTGCCTACCAGAATGTTGCCGTTGCGGTCCAGAATATCACCGCGGGCGGCCTTGACACGGGTCTGAACGGAATAGACCTGGGTGTTGTCGGTATTGCCGTCGGTTTCAATGATCTGCAGACGGAACAGACGTCCGGCGTAAAGGGTCAGCACCAGTGCCACGATCAGAAGCAGCACCAGCGCCCGGAATCGGCTTATTCTTTCCATGTATCTCCTCCGATTTTTGCGATGAGGTTGACTAAGGGGTACAGAGGCAGCATCACGAGAATGGTCAGAACGGCGGTCAGGAAGAAGACGCCGGCTCTTGCCCAGATGGTCAGGCCCAGGAAAATGCCGATGACAAACAGCAGCATTTCATAGGCGATGATGGCGATGCCGGTGCAGAGCACATTGGAGCTGAAGCTCCTGCGCCAGTAGACCTGGCGGAAAAGGCTTACCAGCACGGTGAGAACGGTGAGCAGAACAATCACATAGGGTCCCGGAGCGGAGCCGGAGAACCAGTAAAACATGGAGGCAAAAAGCGCAAACATGCCGCCCTTTTCCATACCCTCGAAAATGCCGATGAGCAGGATGATGCAGACCATCAGATCGGTGGTGGCGCCGGAAAGGCGGAACTGGCTCATAATGACGTCCTGGATCACCAGAAGCAGCACGGTCAGAGCGGAATAGAGGCCCCATTTCAGCAGCCGCGTCCGCTGCACGTTGGTCAGGTGCAGCTTTTTGAGGAAGCTGGTTCCGGTGGGATCCGGCCGGAACTCATATTGCTTTTTCTTTCGTCTTTTCTGTGCCATGGCTTTACTCCGTGGTGTACTGGGTCAGGACGAAGACCTGCTCCAGGCTGCCCAGCTCAATGGCGGGTTTCAGCATGGCGAACTTGGCAACGCCGGTGTCATCGAAGCCTGCGTCCACAACGTAACCCAGGATCAGGCCCTTGGGATACACGGTGGAACCGGCGGTGACCACCTGGTCGTTGTTACGAATGATAGCGGAGGAGGGCAGATAGTCCATCCGCATCAGATCCTTTCGGCCGTCGGTATAGCCGCCCTGGCTCATGCCGTTGTAGCCGGAGGAGGAAATGGTTGCGGAGATTTCCAGAGAGGAGTCGAGAATGGTTTTGATGACGGCATAGTTGGGGCCCACCTCGGAAACCAGGCCCACGACTTCGCCGTTTTCGGTGACCACGCACATGTCGGCTTCAATGCCGGCATCGCTGCCGCGGTTGATGGTGATGGTGCTGGTCCAGTCGTTGGAGCTGCGGGAGATGATGTAGCCGTCCACCAGCACATAGTCCTCGTGGGCAGTCAGCAGACCGTTCAGATCTCTCAGACGCTCGTTTTCACGCTGATAGGCGTCAGCCTGACGGGCTTCATCCTCCATCTGGGCCAGCTGGGATTTCAGCGCTTCGTTTTCGGCAAGCAGGGACTCGTAGCGGAACATGTAGCTGTAAAGCTGTTCTGCCTGGTCAGTCAGGGCGTTGGCCACGTACTTAAAAGGGGACAGAAAACCCTGGACTGCCTTGTCGGGGGCGGTCTGTCCCGCGGCGTTGCTGAGGATTGCAAGACCGGCGGTCAGCAGCACGGCAGCAATCAGAATCACGCGCACTTTGGTGCTGAATAAATGTCTCATACAAATTCTCCCATCATGTCCGGGGCCATCTTTCTCAGGACTTCTCCCAGCCGGCAAACCGGCAGGCCCATCACATTATAGTAGTCGCCAACCATGTGGCTGCAGAAAAGGGCGGCGCCGCCCTGGATGCCGTAGGAGCCTGCCTTGTCCATAGGCTCTCCGGTGGCAACGTAGGCGCGGATTTCCTTTTCGGAAAGGGGACGGAAGTGGATATCAGTGATTTCAGTGAAGGTCTCACAGTTTTCATCCCGCAGCACCGTCACGCCGGTCATCACCTGGTGGTCACGGCCGGAGAGCAGGCTCAGCATGGAGACGGCCTCTTCTTCCGAGTGGGGTTTTCCAAGAACGATGCCGTCGCAGACCACGATGGTGTCCGCCGCGACCACCACATCGCCGGGGTCACAGGGGGTTGCCATGGCTTTCAGACGGCTGACCCGGCCCACTTCCACGGCGGGGTCGGCGTTCTTTTCCATGGTCTCGTCAATATCCGCCGCCCGGATCTGGAAGGGAATGTGGAACAGGCCCATCAGTTCCTTCCGCCGGGGAGACGCGGATGCAAGAATTAGTTGCATAGCAGATTAATTAACCTTTCATTGAATGCAAAATGCGAAATGCAGAATGCAAAATTATTTTGAATTACCGGCTGTTTTGCAGATAGCCATTAAAATACCAAGTATTTCTTTAATATCTTCAGAAAGACTGTCATACTGGGATTTACTCAGACAGTCTGTCCGATAAAGAAGTTTCAGCCAGTAGATTGTTTCGTTTGCTTCTTTTAGTGCAATATTCATTTTTGCAGTAAAGTCAGCCTTACTTTGTCCGCGTTGTGCTTCTGATACGTTGGCACCTATGCTTGTGCCGGAGCGAAGCAGCTGCTTGGAGAGAACGTATTCTTTGTGTTCTTTTGTTAAATACTTGTAGAGATTTACGATTCTCACCGCAAACTCAAAACTCTTATCTACGATAGGATTTTCCTGGATCATATCTCATTTTGCCTTTTGCATTATGCATTTTGCATTTATTCAAGACCTCTCAGGTACAATCCTCTCGTACACATACCGGGGTCGAAGGGAGCGGGATGGACATAATCCTCCAGAATCCGGTCCACTTCTCTGGGATTTTCGGTGGTGAAATACAGGCGGGTTGCCCAGATGCCCAGACGGGACAGGTCTTCCTGACGGTCCAGCCAGGAAAGCTTCTTGCCGTTGAGCAGCACACTGCGGCAGGAATTGCCGTCCTTGATCACGGGGAACTCAGCGCCGGTCTTGTCAACCAGCTTCACGGAGCTGTTGTGGCAGGTGCATTCGCCGCCCTTGTTGTAGACCAGGCAGTTTTCCACCACCATCAGAGGCATGCGGCCGTAGACCAGCAGCTCGCAGGGAATGGACTTGCTGACGTCCCGGATTTGGGGCATGGTCATTTCAAAGCTCAGAGTTGCGGAGGTCAGCTCCAGGCGCTTTGCCATGTCGAGAGCCCGGGAATTGTAGATGTTCAGGCCAAAGTCGCCCCGGACCCGGAGCCCAGCCTCCCGGACAGGCGCAATGAAGCCCAGATTGCCCACCAGCGCATCCCGGATGCCGAGAGAACGAAGATAGACAAGGTTTTCCTTCAGCTTGGGCATTTCCGCATCGTGAACGATTCTGGGAAGCACCACGGCGGCGTTGCCCCGGGCGGCAAGATCCTGTGTCAGAGCGGGATCCTTCACCAGAATGTGCAGGGGCACATAGAGCATGGCCATGTCCATCTTCAGCATTTTTGCAGTCAGCTGCTCTTTGGAGGTGATCTGAATGCTGAGGGCGGGCATACCCTTGGGATTGGGATACTCCCGCAGCTTTGCGGGCCGGCCAAGAACAGGCTGTTCCCGGCGGGCTCTCAGAGCCAGCAGCTGATTCAGCACGTCGCGGCGCATGGCGTTGATGGCGGCGGCGGACATGGTCAGGCCCGGCTCCACCTGAGTCCGGACTTCCACGCAATGGAAGGGGGTGCCGCCGGTCTTGCTGAGCCGCTGGGCAAGGACTGCAGGCTCCAGCGCCACATTTCTTGCTTCTTCCGGCATGGGACCGTTGACATGGCAGATGCGGCCGTCGGGGTCTGCAACGGACAGACTGCTGCCGCTGCGGCTGACCACGGCCCGGAATGCCACGTCCACCAGGGGATTTTCCACGCCTTCATAGCTCTGGCGGGCGGAGGTGAGCCATTTCTGGTCTTCTTTTTCATCCTTGCGGATGCCGAACATCCGGGGACCCACCTTACCCTTATAGTAGGCATCGGTGAAACCCTGGCGGTTGAAGGCGGTGAGAAGGCTTTGCTTCATCTCCTGGGTGACTTCACCCTCGTCGATGGCTTTGCGGTAAACGGAGGTGACCGTTGCCACGTATTCGGGCTTCTTCATACGGCCTTCCAGCTTCAATGAGGCAACGCCCATCTGTTCCAGCTCACGGACATACTGCACCAGACAGTTGTCCTTCAGGCTCAGGGGGTACTTATTTTCCCAGCGGCCGTAGCCGTAGCTCTGACGGCAGGGCTGGGCGCAGCGGCCCCGGTTACCGGAGCGGCCGCCAATGGCAGCGGACAGGTAGCACTGGCCCGAATAGCACATGCACAGGGCGCCATGTCCGAAGACTTCAATTTCAATGGGAGAATTTGCGCAGATGTTCGCAATTTCATCCCGGCTCAGCTCACGGCTGAGAACCACCCGCTTCATACCCATAGCGGCGCAGAGCTGAACGCCTTCCAGATTGTGGACGGTCAGCTGAGTGGAGCCGTGGATGGGCACTTTGGGGGCAATCTGCTGACACAGCGCCACCATTCCAAGGTCCTGGACGATGAAGGCGTCCACACCGGAAAGAGCCGCATGGCGGATCATTTCCGCGGCTTCCGCAGCTTCCCGGTCGGAGACCAGGGTATTGAGGGTCATGTGTACAGCAACACCACGGATATGGCAGTATTTCACTGCTTCAATCAGGGTCTGAGGGGTAAAGTTTTTCGCGCTCTGGCGGGCATTGAAGCTGCCCACGCCCAGATACACGGCGTTGGCGCCGTTCTGCACGGCGGCATGAAGGGATTCCATAGAACCGGCAGGTGCCAATAATTCCAGCATAATTATCTCTCTCCATATTGGTATACTTACACACATTATAGCATAGAACTTTGTGGAATTCTACCCTTCAGCCGGGAATTCACGAAAAATTAAAGCCTTAAGGCGGCCTTAATTGATACAAAAAATTAAAAATTTGGGGGCAGACAATTGGTGCGCGATGTGTTATACTAATACAAGCTATATCCTTCTATTTGTATGAACAAGGAGGCATGATCCTTTGAAATATTGGACTGGTTACCTGACCGCCGCCATCATCGGCGCCATTGCCTGGGCCCTGGGTCAGCTGGGAGCGAAATTCACCACCCTGGTTGACATGGTTTACCCTTATGTCAGCCGGACTCTGCTGGATTTTCTTGCCCAGTGGAGCAGCGGCGTGGACTTCTGCCTGTGGCAGATGGCCGTGGTGGTCTTTGCGGTTTTTGTCATCGCCAGCATTGTGGTGATGATCATTCTCCGCTGGAATCCCATCCGCTGGGCGGGCTGGGTTCTGGCAGTCTGCAGCGTTGTCTATCTGCTGCATACCCTGACCTTTGGACTGAACTACTACGCAGGCTCCATCGCCGAGGACATCCGTATGGAAGTCCGGGAGTACACTGTGGAAGAACTTTCTGACGCCGCCGCGTTCTACCAGAGCAAGGCCAATGAGCTGGCAAAGCAGGTGAAGCGGGATGAAAAGGGCGATGTGGATTTTGCGGATTTTGAGGTTCTGGCAGAGCAGGCAGGAAACGGCTTCGACCATCTGGTCTACGACCGGAAGTTCCCCATCTTCGCAGGCTCCACTCTGCCCGTCAAGGAGCTTGGCTGGGCCGGCATGTATTCCTCCATGGGCATCACCGGTTTTACCTGCGGCATCACCGGCGAAGCGGCGGTGAATCCACAGATTCCCGACTCCACCCTGCCCTTTACCATGTGTCATGAGATGGCCCACCGGATGAGCATTGCCACCGAGGGCGATGCCAATTTCGCCGCATTCCTGACATGCATGGCAAATGAAAGCGTCGAGTATCAGTATTCCGGCTATTTTATGGCCTACCGCTACTGCTATAATGCCCTGCTGGGCGCCGGCAGAACCGATGCTTCCGCTGCAGCTGCAAATCTGGTATCCACCGCTTCCAAGGAACTGGAGCATGACATGAATGCCTACAGCGAGTTCTTCTCCTCCCGGAAGGATGAGAAGGCAACCAAGCTTGCCGACACCGTCAACGACACCTACCTGAAAACCAGCGGCGATGAGGATGGTCTGGCTTCCTATGGCAATGTGACGGACCTGCTGGTCTGCTGGCACTATCAGGAGGAAATCCTGCCCACTATTCTGGAAGAAGTCGTGACCTTTGACCCCTTCGATGAAAGTCAGGTGGACCTTTCCGGCAATGCCAACGCCGACGAGTAAGGAGGAGCTATGGAACAGATGAGAATGACTTTGGACGCAGGTCTTCCCCAGCTCGGTCTGGAACTTCCCGAGCAGTCTCGGCAGAAGCTCTGTGATTTTGGCGCTGCTATGGTCAAGCAGAACGAGGTCATGAACCTGACCGCCATCACCGAGCCTGAGCAGGTTGCCAAGCTTCATCTGCTGGACTCTCTGACGGTTCTGTGCTGCGCCGACCTGAAGGGCAAGCAAACAATCGACGTTGGCTGCGGTGCCGGTTTCCCCGGTGTGCCTCTGGCCATTGCCTGCCCCGAAGCCAAGATTACATTGCTGGATTCTCTGGCAAAGCGGATGAACTGGCTGGATACCGTGCTCCCTCAGCTGGAAGTGACCAACGCTCGGACCATCACCGCCAGAGCGGAAGAAGCGGTTTCAACCCGCCGTGAAAAGTTTGATTTTGCCACCTCCCGTGCCGTTGCCCGGCTGAATATCCTGCTGGAACTGACAGCACCCTATGTCCGCGTCGGCGGCAAGGTTCTGGCCATGAAGGGCGCAGCTGCCCGGGAAGAACTGGCAGAAGCTCAGAACGCCATCAAAAAGCTGGGCCTGAAGCTGGAAGAAGTGAGAGAGTTCCCTATGGATGGCACCGAACATTCTGTGATCATCCTGAAGAAGGTCCATCCCACCCCTCCCCAGTATCCCCGGCGCTACGCAAAAATCAAACAGTCTCCCCTGTAAGCGGCGAAAGCGCGGTACATTGCACCGCGCTTATAAATTATCTTTGACAACAGGATATGACTATGTTACACTGAAGTTGTAATTTTAACCACATATGTGGAGAAGGGAAAACTATTATGGGCAAATTCGTTATCCGCACCGTCAATTCCGGCATCAAGTTCGATCTGAAGGCCACCAACGGCCAGGTCATCGCAACCTCCGAAGTCTACGAGAGCAAGGCAGCCTGCCTCAACGGCATTGAGTCCGTCAAGAAGAATGCGCCCATTGCCAATGTGGAAGACCAGACCGTCGAAGGTTACGCTTCCGTCACCCATCCCAAGTTCGAGATGTATCAGGACAAGGCCGGCGATTATCGCTTCCGCCTGAAGGCCCGCAACGGCGAAATCATCGCTGTCTCTGAAAACTACGAGTCCAAGAAGTCCTGCGAAAACGGCATCGAGTCCGTCAAGAAGAACGCTCCCGAGGCTGAGACCGAGGAATAATCTGAAAAAGTGCAGGGCACTCCTTTGGGAGTGCCCTTTTTTTATCGGTTAATGATGGTCACCTGGAAGCCTGCAAGAACATCCAGCACCTTTTCGTTGAGACTCTTGTCGAAGGAGTCGGTGCAGGATGCATCCACAATGATGGTGGCTTCGGGATACTTGCTCTGAAGCACCACGGCGTTGGAAACCACGCAGATATTGCTGACCAGACCCACCAGTTCGATTTCATCGGCGGATTCCGGCAGCACCGCGGCGGTGGCAGGGTCCGTAATGTCCATGCCGAAAACCAGCTTATCGATGGCTTTGGCCTCCACTTCTTTCAGGACTTTTGCGGTCTCGCCGTAGATTTCCCAGCCGGGGGTACCTTTGATGCAGTGAACCACGGGCAGATTCCGGCCCTCCCGGGTCTGCAGGTAGTTTTCAAAATGGGTATCCCGGGTGAAGAGGACCTTTCCGGGGCCGTAGGCTCTTACCTTGGCGGCGATTTTTTCGTCCAGCTTTTCTGCGCCGGGGAAACCCAGCGCGCCGTCCACAAAATCATTTTGATAATCGATGACAAACAGATAACGGTTCATAACAGTACCTCCTAAGGTGGTTTCTTATCATTACCATATCAAATTCCGGGGAAATAGTCAACGAAGCATTGAAACCGACGTGGGTTTTTGATAAAATAATGAGAAAGTCAAATTGCAGTTTGTCAGGCTGTTGCCTGAAATGCAAAATTCAAAATGCAGAATGCAAAATTTAGGTATTCCCTCCGGGAATGATTTGAAATAGTCGGCAAAGCCGACACAATCATTTCGCATTTTGCATTTCGCATTATGCATTCGCTGCTTCTGGCAGCTCGACAAACTGCAATTCACCCCAATCCAAAGGACAGTCGGTGAAACTATGTACACCCCCAATGATTATATTGCCGTGTTTGATTCCGGTGTGGGCGGCATCAGCGTTCTGCGGCAGCTGCGGAAGCTGATGCCCTCGGAGCGCTACCTCTACTACGGCGACTCCGCCAACGCCCCCTACGGCAGCCGCACCACGGAAGAAGTCAGAACCCTGACTCTGGCAGCGGCGGAAAAACTGCAAAGTGAATACCCAATCAAGGCGCTGGTGGTTGCCTGCAATACGGCTACTGCCGCAGCCATTGGCCTGCTGCGGGAAACCTACCCCGACCTGATTGTCATCGGCATCGAGCCCGCCCTGAAGGTGGCAGCGGACCATTTTCCCCATGGCTCCATCGGTGTCATGGCCACGGAAGTGACCCTCCGGGAAGAAAAATTCGACCTGCTGATGCACCGCTTTGACGAAAACTGCACCGTTGCCAAAATCCCCGCCCCCGGGGTGGTGCAGCTGATTGAAGCGGGAAAGAATGACAGTGAGGAAATGGATACCCTTCTGGAACAGCTTCTGGGCCCCTACCGGGGAAAGCTGGATGCGCTGGTACTGGGATGCACCCATTATCCATTCGTGACGAGAAGAATCCGCCGGATTTTGGGCGAGCATATTGAAATCGTCCACGGCGGTAAGGGTACCGCCCGGGAGACCAAACGCCGCCTGGAAAAACGCGGCCTGTTAAGAGACGGTGAAGGCGAAGTGGCTTTTATCAACAGTTCCCCCGACGAAAAAATCCCGGCCCTCTGCCGCAAACTTTTGGAGGCAAAGTGATATGGAGTTTGAAAGCTTGATTTTTGATATTGACGGCACCCTCTGGGATTCCCGTGCCCTGGTTGCAGAAGGTTACAACATTCAGCTTAGAGCGGAAGGTCTCGACCATCTCTGCACCGACGCGGAGCGGCTCAAGTCCCTTTTTGGCAAGGTGATGACCGAAATCGGCGATGCCCTCTTTGATACCATTCCTGTTCCTCAGCGTTACGAGCTGATGGAGCGGTGCATGGCCACCGAAAACCGCTATCTGGAAGAGAATGAATGTAAAATCGGCTACCCAAAGGTAAAGGAAACCCTGGCAGAACTTGCCAAGAACCACCGGCTCTTCATCGTCAGCAACAGCCAGTGCGGCTATCCGGAGCTCTGCATCGAAAAGCTGGGCCTTTCGGAGTTCTTCTCCGGCCACCTCTGCTTCGGCGACACCGGCACCTGCAAGGGCGAGACCATCAAGCGGCTGATGGATGCCCATGGCATCACTTCCGCCTGCTACATCGGCGATACCCAGGGCGACCTGGATGCCTCCGACATGGCTGGTATCCCCTTCATTTTCTGCACCTACGGCTTCGGCCAGGTGACCCACTACTGGGAAACCATTGATAAATTTGAGGATTTATTATCGTTGTAATTGTCAAATTGCAGTTTGGTGAGCAGCTGCACAGTACACTTGCCTCCCTCTCTGAGGCTTAGCGACCGTTGCCGCATCGCGGCTTACGGACGCTTAGTCCCTTTGGGTGAGGTGGCAGCCCGAAGGGCTGACGGAGGGAGTGTCCTATGGACTTTACGACACTCCCCCAGTCAAAAATCAGAGATTTTTGCCAGCCCCCTCAAAGAGGGGGCCGAGGGTGGCTTCGCCACCAAACAGCTCTACAAACTGCAATTTGACCATCCGATACATACCAACACACAGAAAGGAAGTCATTATTATGATCATTTGCCCCTGGAAAGACATCATGCGCTACGCCCCTGTCCTGCCCGGTCTGGAGGAAGCTGTGGAAGCTGTCAATGCCCTGACTGACTTCGAAGCCAAGACCTATCCCCTGTCCGACGGCAACCGCTTCTTCGTGGCTGTTGGCACCACCAAGGCTCCCGACGTGGCTGAGGCTCACCGGAAGTATCTGGACATTCAGTACATCGTCAAGGGCCAGGAAGTCATGGGTTGGGCAGACCTCGCTGACTGTGAATCCACCGGCGAATTCGATGAAGCCAAGGACGTGGGCAAGTACTCCGGCAACTTTGAGTACATCACCATCCCTGAAGGTATCTGCTATGTTGCCTTCCCCGAAGATGCCCACATGCCCGGCCGTCATCTGGAAGCTCCCAATGACTTCGTCAAGGTCGTTGTGAAGCTGAAGGTATGAGTATCCCCTTTGATACAGATTGTATCCTCTGCCATCTGAAGCGCAACATCGCCACAGCCCGGGAACTGGGCACAGAGGAACAGGCCATTGAATTTACCAAGGATCTGATGCGCCTTTATCAGGGCGTTTCCGCAGAAAAATCCTTTACAATTCTGAACGCCGCGGTGTCCGACCTGCTGAAGGAGCGCTACGGCGTGGATGAAGACCGCTTTAAGAAGGAAAAAGAGGATTCCAACCGCTTTGTTCTGTCCCGGCTGGACCAGATCCGGACCCGCGTGGAAAAGGCGAAGGATTCTGTCTACGCAGGTCTGCAGTTTGCGATTCTCGGCAATTACATCGACTTCGGCGCCCTTCAGGGGGAGCTGAGCTTCGATCAGCTGGATGAGCTTCTGGAGCGGGGCGAACAGATGGATCTGGACAGAGAAGTCTATGCTAAGCTTTGCGCAGACCTTCAGAAGGGCGGAAAGCTTCTCTATCTGACGGACAATGCTGGTGAAATCGGTTTCGACCGGGTACTGGCAGAAGAATTGCAGAAAAAGTACCCGGGTATTCAGATCACCTTCTGCGTCCGGGGTGCCCCGGCTCTCAATGATGCCACCCGGGAGGATGCGGCCATTATGGGCATTCCCTTCCCGGTTATTGACAACGGCACCCGCATCGCAGGTACCGAAATCGATATGCTGGGACAGGAAGCCAAAGCGGCTCTTGAAACTGCCGATGTGGTCATCGCCAAGGGCATGGGCAATACGGAAACCATGTTCGGCTGTGGCTACAATGTCTACTATGCCTTCCTGGTGAAGTGCTCCCGCTTTGAAAAGGTCTTCGGAAAGCCGAAATTCACCCCCATGCTTGTAAGCGAGCGAAAATAAGCAGAACCGGCGTGCCGAGCACGCCGGTTTTCAAATTGTTTACTTGTCATTTCCTTCTAAATGGGATAGAATATCCACAACCCATCAAAGGAGTTTCCCTATGAAAAAATCCACCCTCTTCGCCCTCTGGGGCGGTTTGTTTGTAATCTGCGCCGGTTTCGGCTTTATTGCGGAGCCGAAGGCATCCATGAAGGTGTTTCTGGTGCTGCTGGCGCTGGCCTTTTTTGTGCCGCCTATGATCTTAACGCATCGGGCAAAGGCAGAAAATGATCGCCAGACTCTGATGCTGATTCGAAATCTCTCTTTTTTGTCCCTGGTTCTGACAGTTATTCTGTTGATTGCCAATTTCCTGTCCTTTGCCGCTTCCGAAGTGTTGGGCAATATTCTCTATGCCCTGCTGATCGTCATCACAACCCCTATGGTCTGCGGTCAGTATTGGGCGCTGAGCATGTTCTTATGGGCCTGTATGATGATCGCCTGCTCCGCTGACCTGAAAAAGAAGTGAAAAAATCCCCGGATGACAGCCATCCGGGGTCTTTTTATTGCAGATTGCTTAAAATTTGTTCCAGATCCTCCTCCCGGAGGCCGGCGTAGTTGACCACCAGATAATGGAGATTGCCTTCGGGAACCTCTCTGTGATAGTAGCTTCCCAGGGTTCTGACCCGGATGCCGTGGCTTTCGCACCAACGTGTCAATGCTTCGTCATCCATGGCGGTGTCCACTTTCAAAAGAAAGTGAAGACCTGCGTCCTCTTCGTGGATGGTGAGCTTGTCGGAAACTGGGCAGCTGTTCAGCAGATCCACCACATGATTTCTCCGGGCCCGGTAGAATTTCCGCATCCGGTTGATGTGCTTTTCGAAATAGCCGCGGCTTAAAAACCGGGCGAGGGTGTATTGCTCGAAGCTGGAAACGGTGCAGCTGTAAAAACCCAGCTTTTCACGGAATTTTTCCATCAGCGCGGGGGGCAGAATCATGTAGCCAATGCGGATGGAGGGGGCCAGGGATTTGGAGAAGGTGTTCATGTAGATGACCCGTCCGCTGTGGTCCAGAGAGGTCATGGCGGGCATGGGATGGGCATCGAAGCGGAATTCGGAGTCGTAGTCGTCCTCGATGATGTAGCCGTCCCGGTCAGCTGCCCAGCGGAGTAGTTCCAGCCGACGACTCATGGGGGTCACCAGACCCGTGGGGAAATGGTGGGAGGGGGAAAAATGCAGCACATCCGCATCCTTCAGGGCATCGGGCATCACGCCGGAAAAGTCCATGGATGCGCTGACACACCGGACACCGCCCTCTGTGTAGATTTTCCGGATTTTTCCGTAGCCCGGGTCCTCCACGGCGAAGACCCTGTCCCGTCCCAGCAGCTGAATCAGCAAATTGTAGAGAAAGTCCGTACCGGCTCCCACCACAATTCGTTCCGGGTCCACGTGCATGCCTCGAAAAGCCGTCAGATGGTCGGCGATGGCACGGCGTAGTTCAGGGATGCCCTGGGGAGGAAGAGGAAGCAGCAGTTTTTCGCCGTAGTCCAGCATCACTTCCCGCTGGAGGCGGCTCCACACGGAGAAGGGAAAACGCTCCGGGCGGCTTCCGGTCAGGTCCAGAAGATGCTCTTCCACATACTGGGCAGCAGCGGGGACAGCAGGCATAGTGGGAACGGTCAGATGGGGCGTTTTCTCCACGAAGTAGCCGACTTTTTCCACAGCCCGGATGTATCCTTCTGCCAGAAGCTGGCTGTAGGCGGTTTCCACGGTGATTTTACTGACTTCCAAATTCTGGGCCAGGGCTCGCTTGGAGGGCAGCTTCTCCCCGGGAGCCAGAGCGCCTGAGAGAATATCACCCCGGATGCAGCGGTAAAGGGCCTCATAAAGGGGAACGCCGGGGGATTTTTTCAGTTCGTAGGTCAGCATAAAATCCCTCCCGGGGTAAGGTTATCGTTTGGGAAAGCCGTTTTTCCGGTCCCACATGGCAAGAAGACTGCCATTCTTTACGGTGATTTTCGCGTTTTTTCCTGTGAAATGGTTGCTGACACCCAGGGGGAATCCGCTGGTGAGGGTTCCGTCGGTCAGAGGATAGTAAAGTCCTTCCAGGGTCACACCCTTTGCATCCGGCCCCAGGCAAAAGAGGGACAGGATGCCCTCGGCACCGGAATCGAAGGAAATGGTCTCATTTTTCACCACGGTAATGATGTAGTCTTTTCCGACGAGATATCCGGTGGCTCCGTTGTCGGCAAGAAACTGCAGGGTC
This sequence comes from Oscillospiraceae bacterium, assembly GCA_017516785.1. The sequence continues at coordinate 482 of JAFXAV010000073.1, read as the reverse complement.
TGGAAATTGGCGATGGTGTGGTCCAGCCTTGGGCCGTCCAGACTGCCGTAGAAGATGAAGTCCCGGAAGCCAAGTTCCAGTCCCTTTCTTGCCGCCAGCATGGCATCGGTATCGTCCTTTTCCACCGGGAACACCTGGGCGCCCTGGGGAATGTAGCCCAGGGAGTCGAAATCGCCGATGATGCCGTCGGGAACAATGTTTAGTTTATCCGTATGCCGCAGGCCGCCGTCGGCCGCCAGGACAAAATCCTCCGGCCCGATGGGCGCAGCCAGCTTATCAAATTCCGCCGCGCAGACAATTAGACAGGTTCCCATGATGGTGTCCTCCGTTGGTTGATGTAGAAATTGCAGTTTATCGAGGTGTTCGGTGGCGAAGCCACCCTTGGCCCCCTCCCTGAGGGGGCTGGCAAAAATCTTTGATTTTTGACTGGGGGAGTGTCGTAAAGTCGATAGGACACTCCCTCCGTCAGCCCTTCGGGCTGC
>JAFXAV010000072.1 GCA_017516785.1 Oscillospiraceae bacterium | reverse complement strand
GGCTGGCAAAAATCTTTGATTTTTGACTGGGGGAGTGTCGTAAAGTCGATAGGACACTCCCTCCGTCTCGCCTTACGGCGAGCCACCTCCCTCAGAGAGGGAGGCAAGTGTACTGTGCAGCTGCTCGCCAAACTGCAATTTCCCGACACAACCATGAACATCCCGACAGGAGTATGCCATGCTTGATAAATTAAGAGCGGTGGAAAACCGCTTTGAAGAACTTTGCTTCAAATCCGAGCAGCCGGATTTCTATAACGACCCCAAAAAGGCCGCGAAAATGCTCCGGGAGCGAAACGATCTGGAGCCCATCATTGAAGCCTTCCGGGCCTATAAAAACGCCGAACAGGAAATGGCCGACGCCGAGGAACTGATGGCAGACCCTGAAATGAAGGAGCTCTGCCAGGAGACCTATGCCGCTGCCAAGGTCGCAAAGGAGGAGCTTTACGAAAAGCTTCAGATTCTGCTGCTGCCCAAAGACCCCAACGATGACAAGAGCGTCATCGTGGAAATCCGGGGTGGCGTCGGCGGTGAGGAAAGCGCCCTCTTTGCCCACAACCTCTTCCGGATGTACTCCATGTACGCCGCCTCCAAAGGCTGGAGCATCGAGCTGCTCAACTACAACGAAACAGAGCTGGGAGGCGTCAAGGAGGCCGATTTCATCGTAAACGGCCGGGGTGCCTACTCCCGTCTGAAATATGAATCCGGCGTCCACCGGGTTCAGAGAGTGCCGGAGACCGAATCCGGCGGCCGTGTCCACACCTCCACTGCCACTGTTGCGGTGCTTCCCGAGATGGAAGAAGTGGACGTTCAGATCAATCCCGCGGACATCGAAATGCAGGTCTACCGTGCCTCCGGCGCCGGCGGACAGCATGTCAACAAGACTTCCTCCGCCGTCCGGCTGATCCACAAGCCTTCGGGCATTGTGGTGGCCTGCCAGGAGGAACGAAGCCAGCTGCAGAACCGGGAAAAATGCATGCGGATGCTGGCCTCCAAGCTCTATGAAATCGAGCAGGAGCGGATCCAGTCTGAAAATGACGGTATGCGCCGAAGCCAGGTGGGCACCGGCATGCGCAATGAGCGTATCCGCACCTACAATTTCCCCCAGGGCCGGGTCACTGACCATCGTGTGGGTCTGACGCTTTACCGCATCGACTCCATCATGAACGGCGATATCGAAGAGATCATCAATGCTCTGGCAACGGCTGACCAGGCTGAAAAGCTGAAGAATTCAAAATAAAATCCTTCCCCCCGGAGGGGAAGGTATGGGTGCGTCAGAAAGAAGGAACACTTATGCAATACATCACAAACTCCCCCGAGGAAACCGAAAAAGTCGGCGCTGCTCTGGGTAAAATCCTGACTCCCGGCACAGTCCTTGCCTACCGGGGCGATCTTGGTGCCGGCAAGACCGCCTTCACCCGAGGACTTGCGAAGGGTCTCGGCTGCGGCGAGATCGTTACCAGCCCCACCTACACCATCGTCAACGAATACTTAAGCGGCCGGATGCCCCTGTTCCATTTCGACATGTACCGCCTGGCTTCCTCCGATGACCTCTGGGACATCGGCTGGGACGATTATCTGGAGCGGGGCGGCGTCTGCGCCGTGGAATGGAGCGAAAATGTGGACGACGCCATGGAGGACGCCATCTACATTACCATCGAGAAGCTGGGCGAGGACGCCCGGCGCATCACCATCGAAGGAGGGGAAACAATTGCTGATCTTAGCCTTTGAAACTTCCGCAAAAGCCGCCTCTGTCGCCGTTATGGATGACAGCAAACTGCTGGCCGAAAGCTACCAGAACACCGGCCTGACCCACAGCCAGACCCTGATGATCATGGCAGAGGACACCCTGAACCAGTGCGGCAAGACCGCCGCAGACGTTACCGCTGTGGCTGTCGCAGAGGGCCCCGGTTCCTTCACCGGTGTCCGCATCGGTGTGGCCGCCGCCAAGGGCTTCGCCTGGGGAAAGGAAATCCCCTGTTACGGCATTTCCACCCTGGAAGCCATGGCAGAATCTCTCGGAATCTATAACGGCTATATCTGCGCCTGTATGGATGCCCGCCGCAGCCAGGTTTACAATGCCATTTTCTACGCCGACGGCGGGCAGATTGAACGCCGCAGCGAAGACCGGGCCATTTCCCTTGATGACCTTGCAAAGGAGCTGGAGTATCTGGACGGCCCCATTTTCCTGGTGGGCGACGGCAGCAATCTGACTTTCAATACCCTGAAGGATCAGGTTCCCGAACTGGTTCTGCCCCCGGAGCACCGGATGCACCAGCGGGCCGTGGGCGTGGCTATCCTCGCCCGGAAGCAAGCCATGGCTGGCGAAGCTCCCAGCGGCGGCGCTCTGACCCCCAACTACCTGCGCCTTTCCCAGGCCGAGCGGGAAAAGCTGGAGAAAATGAAAAGGTAAATTACAGTTTGGCAGGGAGTTTCCCGAAATGCAAAATTCAAAATGCAGAATGCAAAATTGTGGTATTCACTTCGGGAATGCTTCAAATAGTCGGCGAAGCCGACACAATCATTTCGCATTTTGCATTTAGCATTATGCATTCGCTGCTTCCAGCTGCGCTACAAACCGCAATTTATCCACACCCCTTACACAAAAGGAGGACTTACCATGGCCGTTTACGTACTCGATCATCCCCTGATCCAGCACAAGCTGGCGATCCTGCGCAACAAAGACACCGGTGTCAAGGAATTCCGGGAGCTGGTGGGCGAAATCGCAGGACTCATGTGCTACGAAGCCACCCGGAATCTGCCCACGGAAGAGGTGGAGGTGGAAACGCCCCTGATGACCGCCAAGTGCCGGATGCTGGCAGGAAAAAAGCTTGCTATTGTCCCAATTCTGCGGGCGGGACTCGGCATGGTGGATGCAATGGTGGATCTGATTCCCTCTGCCAAAATCGGCCACATCGGCCTGTACAGGGACCCCGAAACCCATCTGCCTGTGGAATATTACTGCAAGCTGCCGGAGGATGTGGGCGCCCGTCAGGTTTTCGTGGTGGATCCCATGCTGGCCACCGGCGGCAGCGCCGTGGCTGCCATTGATTTTCTGAAACAGCATGGCTGCAGACAGGTCATCATGATGAACATCATCGGCTGTCCTGAGGGCGTGAAGGCTGTCCAGGAGGCCCATCCCGATGTGGATATCTACCTTGCCGCCATGGATGAACGGCTCAACGAGAAGGCCTACATTCTCCCCGGTCTCGGCGACGCCGGCGACCGGATCTTCGGCACCAAATGAGCGCAGAAAAATCCCCGACCGAAAGGTCGGGGATTTCCTGTTTAATCCTTGTATACCGGGGTGATGACCGGCTTGCCGTCGGCATTCAGCAGGGGCGTCAGGCCGCCGCCGTAACCGGACTGCATAAACACGTAGTTCACGCCGGTCTTCTTGTCCACCCAGACCTGAACGATCTGGGTGAAACTATTGCCCTGGGTGTAGGTTTTGATGAAGCGATCATTGCTGTTTGCCATGGTTATTCCTCCTGGAACTGATCCTCATCCCGGTTGGTCAGAAACCGCTGATAGAGCACCGCCGCGCCCATCATGATGAGCAGAAATGCCATCAGAGCGGAGCCCATGCTGCCCCAGGTGATGATCATAACTGTAATCATCACAAGAGCCAGGGTCAGAATCAGCAATTTTCGGAACAAGCTCAACTTTTACTCCTTCACACCCTCTACGATGCCGTTGGCCATGCCCACCAGACCCTGCATCTCGGAAGGGATGATGATCTTGGTAGCCTTGCCGTCGGCGATCTTCTGCATGGCTTCGATGCTCTTCAGCTTCAGGACGGAATCGTTGGGGGCCTTCTCGTTCAGCATTTCCAGAGAATCGGCCAGTGCCTGCTGGACAGCACGGATGGCTTCTGCCTCGCCTTCTGCCTTCAGGATGGCAGCCTGGCGCTCAGCTTCTGCCTTCAGAATGGCAGCTTCCTTCTCGGCGCTTGCCTTCAGGATTGCGGATTCCTTCTCACCTTCGGCGATCAGGATGGCGGACTTCTTCTGGCCTTCGGCCTGCAGGATGGCCTGACGACGGTCACGCTCGGCCTTCATCTGCTTTTCCATGGAGTTCTGGATATCCTGGGGAGGCAGGATGTTCTTCAGCTCCACGCGGTTGACCTTGATGCCCCAGGGGTCGGTGGCTTCGTCCAGGATGGCGCGCATCTTGGTGTTAACCACGTCGCGGGAGGTGAGGGTCTGGTCCAGCTCCAGGTCGCCGATGATGTTACGCAGGGTGGTAGCGGTCAGGGTTTCCATGGCTGCCATGGGCTGCTCCACGCCGTAGGCGTACAGCTTGGGGTCGGTGATCTGGAAGTAGACGACGGTGTCGATCTGCATGGTGACGTTGTCCTTGGTGATGACAGGCTGAGGGGGATAGTCCAGAACCTGCTCCTTCAGGGAGACACGGCGGGCGATGCGGTCGATGAAGGGGACCTTGAAGTGCAGGCCCACGCCCCAGACCTCCTGGAAGGCGCCCAGACGCTCGATGACGTATGCCCGGGACTGCTGCACAACCGCGATGTTGGAAATAATGATGATGAACAGAATGATGACGACAACTGCGCCAATGATCCAACCTAACATAATGTTACCTCCTAAATCGGTTCTGAGTGTTTACACTTCGGCGGCGACTTCCACCGCAGTGACGAAAGCCTTGACGCCTTCGATTTTGTCCACCTTCACCAGAGTGCCGGCTTTGATTTTTTCGCCGGTGGTGGAGCGGGCGGTCCACTCCATGGCGCCCAGCTTGACGGTACCAACAGCGCTGACATTGTCAATGTCGGCGGTGACGTAACCCCGGGATCCGATGATGGAATCCACATTGGTCCGGGTCAGTCTGGGGGTGAAGTGCTTTCTGACCACAGGCCGCAGGCTGGCAAGCAGCAGTGCGGAAACTGCCAGGAAGATCACCACCTGCAGCCAGATGGCGGCGCCCAGCAGGCTGGCCACCAGTGCAGCCAGGGCACCTGCTGCGAACCACAGCGACACCATGACCACCGTAGCGGCCTCTGCGATCAGGAAGACGACCATAAGAGCCAGCCAGATATAGCTTACCATTGGTGTTTCCTCCTTTTCGTTTTTTAACCTCTGATCGAATTCGATTTCTTTGGTTTGTGTCTATAGCATAGCAGATAATTGCATCATCGTCAATTGACAGAATGCAAAAATATGCGAACATTTTGTGAATTATATACCGTTTTAACCGCATTTTCTGAAGAAAACGGGATTTTTTATCCATTTTGGGGGTTCAACCGATAAATTTCCCCCGATTTCTTAATTTTTTGGTGATTTTGTAATTGTATTATACGGTCATATAACCATGTAATACAGTTGCGATGTCATATGGATTTTATATTTCTACAACCGGGAAACCCGAATTTTTATCAACAGTATATGATGGTTTTTGTTGAATATTTTCGGAGATTTTCAAAATTCAGGTCAATATTTTCGTATGCCCGGAATCAGCCGCTCCAATGGGTTGCCCGAGGCGGCAGCAACAAACAGGCGGCGGGGAAATTCGTCAAATTGCAGTTTATGGGGTTGACCCCAATAGACGCAGCGCAGCATCCACCTCTTTCCAATATGTTTTCATTGACATCCCTTTTTCCCTTTGGTATGCTAAAAAGAAAACGGAGGACAAGACAATGAAACGAATGGACTACATCTCCTGGGACGAATATTTCATGGGCATCGCCATGCTGGCAGCCAAGCGCAGCAAGGACCCCAACACCCAGGTGGGTGCCTGCATCGTCTCCCCCGACAACATCATCATCTCCACCGGCTACAACGGCATGCCCAAGGGCTGCTCCGATGACATCTATCCCTGGGATCGGGACGGCGAGGACACCAAGTATGCCTACGTGGTCCACGCGGAACTGAACGCCATCCTCAACGCCAACGGCCGCGACCTTCGGGGCAGCCGGGTCTATGTTGCCCTGTTCCCCTGCAATGAGTGCGCCAAGGCCATCATCCAGAGCGGCGTAAAGGAAGTGCTGTATCTTTCCGACAAGTATGCCGATTCCATGTCCACCCTGGCATCCAAGCGGATGCTGGATTCCGCCGGCGTCAAGTACCGCCAGCTGAAAACCAACCTGGATTCCATCACCCTGGACTTCATTCCCGAGGAAAACAGAAAATAAACGATGCGGGGCAGCGGAAGCTGCCCCGTTCTTTTTGTAAAGAAGGTTGCAATTGGCAGCAAAATCCGCTATAATGGGGCAAACTATCCGTTTTGGAGGCCAAGTATGGAAAATACCCAGCAGAACAAGAAAAAGGGCATCAGCCCCATGATTATTGTGATCCTGGTGGTTGTTCTGGCACTGAGCATTTACGTCGTTTCCAATGTGTTGTTTGTCTTCGCCGGCGGCAAACCCATCCTGCGGGGCAGTCTGGAAGCAGACCTGAGAGATCTGGAAATGACCGAAGAAGAGTATCATGAGCTGAAAGCCCAGCTGAAGGACACCCATCTGTTGTGGAACATCCCCATCGGCGGTGAAGTCTATGAATGCACCGCAGGAGAGATCACCATCTCCTCCCTGACTGAGGATCAGATTCCTCTCTACAACTATTTTGACAATCTGCAGCAGATCAACGCCTGGGAATGTACGGACTATGACGCACTTCTAAAACTTCAGGAGGCGCTGCCCGGCTGCACCATCCACTGGGGCATCCATCTGGGCGATGCCCAGGCTCCCATCACTGAAACCAATCTGAAGCTGGAAAATGCCGGTGTCACCGCCGGGGAACTGATTTCCAAAATTGGCTACTTTGAAAATCTGGAAACCGTTTCCGCTCTGGATGTGGCCTTCACTGCCCAGGAGCGGGCTGACCTCCGTGCCGCTTATCCCGACACCCGATTCTTCTGGAACATGGAAGTGGCCGGCAAAACCTGGCTCAGCACTGAGAAGGTTCTCTCCTACGCAGGCGCAAAACCTGCCTTCGAGGAGCTGCTGACCGCCGCTGAGTGGTTCTACAATGTAGAAGAAATGGATCTTTCCGGCTGCGGCTTCACCGTTGAAGAACTTCTGCAGCTTCAGGAAGCCTACGGCAGCGCTGTGATTCACAGCGAGCTGACTGTTTTCGGCAAGACCTTCACCACTGAGGACGTGGAAATTGATTTTTCCGGCATCACCATGGAAGATACCGCCGCTGTGGAACAGTTCCTGCCTCTGATGAACAGCCTCGAAAAGGTCATCATGTGCGACTGCGGCATTTCCAATGAGGACATGGATGCCCTGGGCCAGCGGCATCCCGAAGTCCGCTTTGTCTGGACTGTCAAAATCGGTCGCTCCACCCTCCGTACCGATGCCACCGGCTTTATCGGTGCCAAGCACGGATATATTCCCAACGCCAACATCCGGGATCCCTACAAGGATGCCAGCCGCCGTCTTTTCGATGAGGACTGCGAGAATTTCAAGTACTGCATCGACATGGTCTGCCTGGATCTGGGTCACATGGGTGTTGCGGACTACTCCTTCCTGAACTACATGCCCAAGCTCAAGTATCTGATTCTGGCGGACACCCAGGGCACTGACTTCTCCATGGTCGCAAACCTTCCCGAATTGATCTATCTGGAGCTGTTCATGACCGACTTCAATCAGACTGAAATCCTGCTGAATCTGAAGAACCTGAAGAATCTGAACCTGGGCTTCACCGGTCTTACCAACCTGGATCCCCTGAAGGAAATGACCTGGCTGGAGATGCTGTGGCTGCCCGGCAACCACATTTCCACCGCCACCTACAAAGAGCTTCAGGAAGCTCTTCCCAACACCACCATCGACTACCTGTCCAAGGATTCCACCTCCAACGGCTGGCGCAAGAGTCAGCTCTACTACGATATGCGGGATCTGCTGGGTATGTACTACTTAAGCTAACAGTCAAGACCACCGGCATAGCCGGTGGCTTGCACAGGCCCTATAAGGGCCTATTACAGCTGCGTCTTAAGACGCATGAATGGTTCGACAACCGCAATTGATTACTGGCTGCCCCCTCCGGGGGCGGCTTAATTATTTGCCTTTGGTTACCGGCTCACCCGTGAACGGGTCATAGTATTCCTTGATACTCATTTGATCGGATGCGATATCCT
>JAFXAV010000071.1 GCA_017516785.1 Oscillospiraceae bacterium | reverse complement strand
GATCTGCTCCACGGTGTGGCCGAAGATATACTCGTTCTCTGCGCCGGCTTCCTCTGCGATCTCCATGTTTGCGCCGTCCAGGGTACCCAGGGTGATGGCGCCGTTGAGCATCAGCTTCATGTTGCCGGTACCGGAAGCCTCCAGGCCGGCGGGAGAGATCTGCTCGGAAATATCAGCAGCGGGGATGATATGCTCAGCGTAAGAGCAGTTGTAGTTCTGAACGAAGACCACCTTCATCTTGTCAGCCACAACGGGATCGTTGTTGATCATCCGGGCCACCCGGTTGATGTAACGGATGACGGACTTGGCATCGATGTAGCCGGGAGCGGCCTTTGCACCGAAGATGAATGCGGTGGGCTGGAAGTCGGGCAGACGGCCCTCCTTCAGACGGAAATAGATATCCACAACAGCGATGATGTTCATCAGCTGGCGCTTGTACATATGCAGACGCTTGACCTGAACATCGAACATGAAGTCGGGGTTCAGCATAACGCCTTCCTTCTTTGCAATGACATTGCAGAGCTGTTCCTTCTTCTGACGCTTGATGGCGTTGAACTGCTCGATGGTGTAGTCATCGATGTGATCCTTCAGCTTACCGATCAGCTCCAGATCCTTCAGGAAGTCGCCGCCGACCTTGTTGCGGATCATGTTGCTCAGCTCGGGGTTGCACAGGCCCACCCAGCGGCGGGGAGTGATGCCGTTGGTCTTGTTCTGGAAACGCTCGGGGAAGACACGGTACCAGTTCTTGAAGCAGTCATCCTTCAGGATCTGGGAGTGGATCTCAGCAACGCCGTTGACATAGGAGCCGACATAGATGGACAGGTTTGCCATGTGGACGATATCCTCGTCAACGATGAACAGCTTCTGGTGTCTGCGCTCCTGGTAATCCATGGGGATCTCCTCACGGAGCTTGTGGTCGATGCGGCAGATGATGTCTGCGATCTGGGGAACCACGCTGCGCATCAGGTTCAGGGGCCACTTCTCCAGAGCCTCACCCAGAACGGTGTGGTTGGTGTAGGAGAAGGTCTTCTGTGCCACCTTGAAGGCATCATCGAAGCTCATGCCCTCCAGCATCAGCAGACGGATCAGCTCGGGGATGGACATTGCGGGGTGGGTATCGTTCAGCTGGATAGCATAGAACTCGCCGAAGCGGGACAGGTCACTGCCGTGGGCCAGCTTGTAGGTGCGCAGCATATCCTGCAGGGAAGCGGAGGACAGAACGTACTGCTGCTTCAGACGCAGACGCTTGCCGTCCCAGGTGGAGTCGTTGGGGTACAGGACACGGGTGATGTCCTCAGCCTTGTTCTTGGCATCCAGAGCCTTCAGGTAATCCTGATCGTTGAAGGCGTTGAAGTTCAGTTCTTCCTCAGCCTCGCACTGCCACAGGCGCAGGGTGCCGATGTTCTTGGTGCCGTAGCCGATAACGGGCACGTCATAGGGAACAGCCAGCACGGTGTGGTCGGGGAACTTGACCTTCACGGTGTGCTTGTAGCGGCGGTAGGACCAGGGATCACCGAACTTGGTCCAGTCATCAGCAGCCTGGACCTGGTCACCGTTGCCGTTGAAGCTCTGCTTGAACAGGCCGAACTTGTAGCGCAGACCGTAGCCGGACAGGGGGATGTCGCAGGAAGCGGCGGAGTCCAGGAAGCAGGCAGCCAGACGGCCCAGACCGCCGTTGCCCAATGCATCGTCCTCGATGTCCTCCAGGATAGCCAGATCAACACCCTGCTCTGCAAACAGGGCCTTCATCTCTTCCAGGATGCCCAGGTTGAACATATTGCTGTAAACCAGACGGCCGATCAGGTACTCGGCGGAGATGTAGTATGCCTTACGGTCGGGCATACGGGTCTTCTTGGCGTGGCTCCAGTTCTCGGAAATGGCCATCATAACAGCCTGGCCCAGAGCTTCGTGCAGCTCCTCGGCGGTGGCTTCCTTCAGGGAAACGTCGTAAGTGTACTTCAGCTGAGCTTCCGTCCACTTCATGATATCACGACAATTCAGATTCATGTTGTTTGCTCTCCATTCTCAAAGCGGCATAGCAAGCCGCTGTTACTTTAATCATCCGATACGGGGCTACACCGGAAACCGGGCCGCAGGGCCGTTAAAACGTTTCCATATACTCCCCCGCATACGTTAAAAGATTACCTTATTTTTCTCATTTTGTCAAGCAAAACAGGTTGAAGACAGTGCTATATTTCAAATTTTTGGCATAATGTTCAGATTTTAACCCATTTTTCCTTTCCCTATACCCCGGTGTGTACAAGGTGACGGAGGCAATTTCACCCCTCTCCCGGGGCATACTGGCGGCAAAACCCGCAAGCTTTGCCCACCCCCAACGGCCACGGGTGATCGGAAAACTCACATTTCCCCTCCTGTATCCCCAATCGGCGCAAAAAACAGCCCCGCCAAATGGCGGGGCTGTTGGGGTGCTTAATAAGCTTAGGCCTCCAGGTTCAGGCCGGTCTCCTTGGAGAAGACGTGGCAGACGTGGCCGGGGAAGTTGTAGGTAACCTTGTTGCCGTGAGCCAGAGCAGCGACTTCTGCGCCGGTCATGTTCATGGTGGAAACGACCATGACAACATCGCGGCCCATGGAATCGACGTGCAGGTGGACGGTGGAACCCATCAGCTCGGAGACGTCGACAGTGCCGGCGATACCGGTAGCTTCCAGGGTGATGTGCTCGGGACGGACGCCCAGAACGATGTCCTGCTCAGCGACGTTGTTGGCAGCCAGCTTCTCCTGCTTCTCAGCGGACAGCTCGACAGTCAGAGCGTCGATCTTGACAGCGTACTTGCCGTTCTCCTTAACCAGCTTGGCGTTCTCGAACAGGTTCATCTGAGGAGTACCAATGAAGGTTGCAACGAACAGGTTGTAGGGATGGTTGAAGACCTGCTGAGGAGTGCCGATCTGCTGGACCTCGCCGTCCTTCATGATGACGATGCGGTCGCCCAGGGTCATAGCCTCGGTCTGGTCGTGGGTAACGTAAATGAAGGTGGTATT
>JAFXAV010000070.1 GCA_017516785.1 Oscillospiraceae bacterium | reverse complement strand
CGCAATCAGTTACAAGAGGATATCGCATCCGATCAAATGAGTATCAAGGAATACTATGACCCGTTCACGGGTGAGCCGGTAACCAAAGGCAAATAATTGAGCCGCCCCCGGAGGGGGCAGCCAGTAATCAATTGCGGTTGTCGAACCATTCATGCGTCTTAAGACGCAGCTGTAATAGGCCCTTATAGGGCCTGTGCAAGCCACCGGCTATGCCGGTGGTCTTGACTAATTTTTAGTTAATTTTCCGTCAGACATTGAATACTGCGTTGTCGAAGGTGATGACGGTATAGTATTTGCCTTCGCCCAAGTCATTGAGCGCTGCTTCCAGGGCGGCCTGGATGGTCTTCTCCTGACCCCGCAGGTCATAGGGCAGCGCCACATCGAAGATCAGGTTGGTATGGCCTTCGCCGGGAACCATCCGAAAATCGTGGATGGACAGCCGGGAGTCCTTCACCTTGAGAATGGCGCCGATCAGCTGGCGCATCCGCTCCAGCTCCGGATCGTTGACTATCACAGGATCATAGTGGATCACCAGATGGATACCGTGGCTGAGCATGCACTCCCGCTCCAGATCGTCGATGATCTCGTGGCACAGCAGGGGATCCTCGTCCTTATCCATTTCCACATGGAGGCTGGCAAAGCGCTGGCCGGGGCCGTAGTCATGAACCATCAGATCGTGGTAGCCCAGCACTTTTTCGTTGGAGCTGATGTAGTCCACGATCAGTTCCCGCAGACCTTCGTCGGCGGCTTCGCCCAGCAGGGGAGAGATGGTTTCCTTGGCCAGATTCCAGCCGCTGTACAGGATAAAAAGGGCAACGGCCAGACCCATAAAGCCGTCAATCTGCCAGGAGGTGAAGAGTTCGATGAGACCTGCAACCAGCACGGCACCGGTGGCCAGGCAGTCGTTGCGGCTGTCGGCGGCGGTGGCTTCCAGAGTGGAGGAGTGGATCATTTTACCCAGCTTGCCATTGAAGGCGGACAGCCACAGCTTCATGGCGATGGAGCCAACGAGAACCGCAGCGGTGACGGTGGAAAATTCCACAGCGGTGGGATTCAGGATTTTGTCTACGGATGTCTGAGCCAGCTCGAAGCCGATGATGATGATCATGGCGGCGACGGCAAGGCCGGATAAGTACTCGAACCGGGCATGGCCGTAGGGATGCTCCTCGTCGGCAGGCTTTTCAGCCAGCTTGAAGCCGAGTAGGGTCACGATGGAGCTGGCGGCATCGGAGAGGTTATTCATGGCATCGGCGGTGATGGACACGGAGCCTGCCAGAGTACCCACCATAAGCTTCAGCACGAACAGCAGCAGATTCGAGCAGATGCCTGCTGCGCCGGAGAGTTTGCCGATGGCGGAACGGGTTTTTGGGTTTTGGGGGTCGGATGTATCTTTCACAAACATTTTTAGCAAAAATCCAGTCATTTCTTAATGCCTCACTTCCCGAAAAAGCCTGAAAACCGGCCGAAAATGCGATTCTACTGCCGGTAGAATGGGGGATTCTACCGCTGCGAGGGGCAAAAATGGGGTTTTCCCCCTGAAAAAGAGGGTGACTTTTCCATAAAAAGATAGTATGATAGACAGGTAAATACCTGCGCAGGTCTTTCCATTATATGCTGGAAAGCCTCCGCTGTCCAGATAATATTTTCCAGGAGGATTTATTCCATGTCCAATTATCAGATTATCACTGATTCCTGCTGTGACTTCACGGAAGCCATGTACAAGGAACAGGATGTTATCTATGCCCCCCTGTCTGTGTTGTACAAAGGCGTGAATCACGATAACTTTACCGATGATGCCAGCCTGAAGGAACTGTACAACGGTCTGGCTGCCGGCGAAACCGCCAGCACCTCCGCCGCCAATCCCGAAACCTGGGTTCGGGTTATCAAGCCCTCTCTGGATGCAGGCAAGGATGTTCTGGTTATGGCCTTCTCCTCCGGCCTGAGCACCACTTATCAGTCCGCCGTCATCGCCGCCGAGGAGCTTCGGGAGGTTTATCCTGACCGGAAGATCAACGTGGTGGATACCCTCTGCGCCGCTCTGGGCCAGGGTCTGCTGGTCTGGTATGCCTGTCGCAAGCGGAACGAAGGCCTCAGCCTGGATGAGCTGACCGAATGGGTGGAAAACAACAAGCTCCATCTGTGCCATTGGTTCACCGTGGACGATCTGATGTATCTGAAGCGGGGCGGCCGTGTCAGCGCCACCACCGCTCTGGTCGGCACCATGCTGAACATCAAGCCCGTGCTGCATGTGGATGATGAGGGTCATCTGATCAACGTAGCCAAGACCCGTGGCAGAAAAGCATCCCTGGATGCCCTGGCAAAGAAGCTGGGCGAACTGGGCGATGGCTATGATAACAGTACCGTTTTCATCTCCCATGGCAACTGCCTGGAAGACGCTGAGTATCTGGCCCGTGTGGTCAAGGAAAAGTACGGCGTCAAGGAAGTGGTCATCGGCTATGTCGGTGCCGTCATCGGTGCCCATGCCGGTCCCGGCGTTGTGGCCTTTTTCTTCATGGGCAGCAAGCGCTAAACCAAAAAGAAGACCCGGAGAGGAAAGCCTCTCCGGGTCTTTTCGTTGTCTAAAGAATACCACCTGCTATGCAGGTGGTGCAAAAAAGTTATACTTATGCGTAGAAAAAGGAAACCTCCGATGATAGAGTTGTAAGAAGGTTCGGCAACCGCTTACAAACAAGATCAATGGAGGTTATCCAAATG
>JAFXAV010000069.1 GCA_017516785.1 Oscillospiraceae bacterium | reverse complement strand
TGAGAAATGGCAAGAGTTAAAGGCGCAATGATGACGCGCAAGAGAAGAAACGCAACCCTGAAGCTGGCCAAGGGCTACTGGGGTTCCAAGTCCAAGCACTTCAAGATGGCCAAGCAGCAGGTCATGAAGTCCGGCAACTACGCTTTCGCAGGCCGCAAGCTGAAGAAGCGTGACTACCGCCGTCTGTGGATCAGCCGTCTGAGCGCTGCTGTCGCTCCCTACGGTCTGAACTACTCCAAGTTCATGAACGGCGTGAAGAAGGCTGGCATCGACCTGAACCGCAAGAGCCTGTCCGAGATGGCTATCAACGATACCGCTGCTTTCGCAGCTGTCGTCGAGGCTGCCAAGGCTGCTCTGAACTAAGTTCATCTTTTTGCAGACCCCGCTGGATTCAGCGGGGTCTGTTTATTTTTTATACGGAGTTGATTGTCGTGCGGAATCAATTTAGCATCATTGGTTTTTCGTGTTTAATCGCATCCCTGGTGCTAATCCTGTTTGCAATCATTTGCTTCAGGATAGACTGGAATGCACTGGGTTGGATTTTTATTGGTCTTTGCACTGCGATTGAAGTGTTCTTATACAAAAAGCTCAGATGTCCGTATTGTGGGGGATCGCTTCGCATTCTTCCTATAGCGTGGGATGGATGCTGTATCTGGTGTAAGAGCAAGATCAATTAACGGGCTGTGGAGGTGACCAGATGGAACTGAAACACACTGCCGAAAGGGACGGACGGCTGTCCTCTTTCCTGCGGGAGGAAATGAAAATGTCCGCGGGACTGATGAACCGGCTGAAATGGCAGGATAAAATTTTCGTCAACGGAAAACCGGAGCATACGGACTTCGCGGTGAAGGCAGGCGATGTGATCACCGTGCCCCTGGATGAGGAGATTCCGGAATATCCTCCCGAGGATGGGGAACTGACCATTATCTATGAGGATGAGCATCTTCTGGCTGTGGACAAGCCTGCGGGGATGCTGATTCACCCCTCCCGGAGCCGATTCGACGGGACCCTGGCCAATCTGGTGGCCGGGTACTATCAGAAAACCGGCCAGAAGAGCGCCTTCCATCCGGTGACTCGGCTGGACCGGGATACCTTCGGCATCGTCCTGCTGACGAAAAATTCCTACATGCATGCGCTGATGCAGGAAACGCCCCTGCAGAAGACCTACCATGCCCTCACCTTTGGCGGACCTGAGCATGATAGCGGCATCATCGATGCTCCCATTGCCAGAAAACCCCTGCCCAGTCTGCTGCGGGAGGTTCGGGAAGACGGCAAATTCAGCATCACAGAATTCCGGGTGCTGGAGCGGGGAGACCAGTTATGTAAAATGGAACTGCGTCCCATCACCGGCAGAACCCATCAGCTGCGGGTTCACTGCTCTTACTGCGGTTTTCCCATCATCGGCGATCCTCAGTATGGCAGCGAGGAATCGAAATTCGGCCTGGAAAGCCAGATGCTTTGCGCAAAACGGCTGGAATTTACCCATCCCATCACCGGAGAAAAACTCATATTGGAATCCCGCTTAGAGGCAGCACTTTGAAAAGTGTTGCCTTTTTTGCCTCAGGTGCTATAATAGAGCCAATACGACAAAAGAGGTAAGTGCTATGATTGCGTTCCTGACCAGCAGTCCCTGTATCTACGGCGCACCAAAAGCCATTCTGAATCCGGAAAACGGCTTCGTGGACAATCTGAAGCGGACACTGCCGAAGAATCCCCGGTGCCTTTACATCGTGTCCCACCCTGACTGCCATGATTCCAATGATGACCTGGCGAGAACCATGGCCAAGTGCTTTGAGGAGGCAGGTCTGGGTTTCAGTGAAATGCGGATTCTGGATCGCAGAACCCAAGCCGATGCCCGGAATCTGGTCTGGTGGTGCGATTTTATCATCCTGGCCGGCGGCCATGTGCCTACCCAGAACCGATTTTTCCAGGATATCGGCCTGAAGGAGCTGTTGAAAAATTTCCAGGGTGTGCTGATGGGCATCAGTGCCGGAACCATGAATGCGGCAAATGAAGTTTATTCCATGCCGGAAGAGGCCGGCGAGTCCCGGCCTGAATTTCAGCGTTTTCTTCCCGGCCTGGGCCTGACGGATATCCATGTGCTGCCCCACTATCAGTGGGTGAAGGACTATATGATCGACGGCAAGCACCTTTATCGGGAAGTGGTCCTGCCGGACAGCTATGGCAAGTGCTTCCACGCATTCCCCGACGGCACCTATGTCCACATCGAAAACGGCGTGGAGATGATTCGGGGCGAAGCCTGGAAGGTGCAGGACGGCTGCATGGAACAGGTCTCCCGCAATGGCGAGGTAATCGCGGTGTAAAATAATAAGTTTGACCCTGATTTCCCCTTGACAAGGGCGGGAACCAGGGTTATACTGAATATAACAAATGAACGATTGCTCATATATCGATATAAAAAGGAAGGACTTTCATGGCCCGGAAGATATACACGATAGAAAATTTATGCTGCGCCAACTGCGCCGCGAAGATCGAAGCCAAGTTCAACGCCCTGCTGGAGGTGGAGGAGGCAGTCATCGTATTCCCCACCAAGCAGCTGCGGCTGACAGCGGAAAACCCCGATGCGCTGATCGAAAAGCTGACGGAGATTGCCCGTACGGTGGAGGGAGAGGTGGAATTCCATCCTCAGGATGATCGTCATCACCATGAGCATCATGAGCATCACTATCATGAGCACGAAGAGTGCGGCTGCGGTCATCATCACCACAATCATGAGGAATGCGGCTGTGGACATGACCATCACCACGAGGAAGAACATCATCATGAACATACCCATGAGCATGGGGACAACGACGGCAGGCAGATCATCCTCGGTGCAGCATTTTTTGCTGCCGGTCTGATTCTGGATCTGCTGGGTTTCGGCATCGTGGGGAAGATCGCTTTCGTAGCGGC
The DNA here is from genome assembly GCA_017516785.1 of Oscillospiraceae bacterium. The sequence goes on along the minus strand of JAFXAV010000069.1, from coordinate 27,444 downwards.
CTACATCGTGCTGGGCAAGGACATTCTGGTCACCGCTGTGAAGAATCTGACCAAGGGTCATGTGCTGGATGAAAACTTCCTTATGGGTATTGCCACAATCGGTGCGTTTTTCATCGGCGAATTTGCGGAAGCTGTGGGTGTCATGCTGTTCTACCGGGTGGGCGAACTCTTTGAAGAAAAGGCTGTGGCCCGGAGCCGCAGCCAGATCATGAAGGCTGTTGACCTCCGGCCTGAAGTGGTAACCCTGGTCAGCGGTGAGACCATTCCCGCAGGAAATGCCAAGGTGGGCGATGTGCTGATTGTCCGGCCCGGCGACCGGATTCCTCTGGACGGCACCGTGGTCAGCGGCGAAAGCCGCATCGATACGGCTCCCATCACCGGCGAGCCGGTGCCTGTGGGGGTCAAGCCCGGCAGCGCTGTCACTTCCGGCTGCGTCAACACCGTGGGCCAGCTGACTGTCCGGGTGGAGAAACCGCTCTCTAAATCCATGGTCACCCGGATTCTGGATTCCGTGGAAAATGCAGCGGCCAGCAAGCCGAAAATCGACCGTTTTATCACCCGCTTTGCGAGAATCTACACCCCCATTGTGGTGGGGCTGGCGGCCTTTGTGGCCATCGTTCCCTCCATCGTTACCGGAAACTGGAGCTACTGGATTTACACAGCTCTGTCTTTCCTGGTTATGAGCTGCCCCTGCGCTCTGGTGCTTAGCGTGCCTCTGGCATTCTTCTCCGGCATCGGCGCGGGAAGCAAGAAGGGTATCCTCTTCAAGGGCGGCGTGTCCATTGAAGCCATGGGCAAGGTCAAGGCTGTGGTCATGGACAAGACCGGTACCTTGACCCGCGGCGATTTCCGGGTGCAGGAAGTCAAGGGCAGCGAGAATCTGTTGGAGATTGCCGCCTGCTGCGAGCAGCATTCCTCTCACCCCATTGCGGTGAGTATCGTGGAAGCAGCTAAGGAACAGGGCATTGCCCTGGAAGAGCCGGAAGCCCTGGAGGAAATCCCCGGCCGGGGCATTCGGGCAAAGCTCCATGGTAAGACCATCCTCTGCGGCAATGAAAAGCTGATGGCGGAGGAAAATGTTCAGCTGCCTGATACTCTTGGCGGCAGCGGTACTGTGGTTCTGGTCGCCGTGGACGGCGAGTTCGCAGGCTACGTGCTGATTGCGGACACCCTGAAGGATGGCGCGAAAGCCGCTGTTTCCAAGCTGAAGGCGAAGGGCATTGCAACGGCCATGCTCACCGGCGACAGCCGGGAAACCGCAAATGAAATCGCCGCCCAGACCGGCATCGATGAGGTTTGTGCCCGGCTGCTGCCGGAGGATAAGCTCAGCTCCCTGCAGGAAATTCGTGCCAAGAAGGGTGCTGTGATGTATGTGGGCGACGGCATCAACGATGCTCCGGTTCTCGCGGGTGCCGATGTGGGTGCAGCCATGGGCAGCGGTGCTGATGCCGCCATCGAGGCAGCGGATGTGGTATTCATGACTGACCACGTGGGGGCCATCCCCGAAGCGCTGGACATTGCCGCATCCACCAGCCGCATCGCCTGGCAGAATGTGGTGTTCGCCCTGATCGTCAAAGGTATTGCCATGATTTTGGGCCTGATGGGTCATGCATCCATGTGGATGGCAGTATTTGCCGATTCCGGCGTTGCCATGCTGTGTGTGCTCAATTCCATCCGGCTTCTCTACCGGAAAAAGTAAAAAAAAGAGCGGCGCAAGCCACTCTTTTTAGTTGTCCCGGTCGTAGGACAGGATTTCGCCGGTTTCGGCGTTGATTTCGTAGTCATATTCCCAGACGCCCTGGTGAAATTCCACCTCGTACTGGTGGATGCCGTCATCCAGTTCGTAATTTGTCCGGAGCCATTTTACCTGATCGGCGGTGAAGCCAGCGTGATTGAGGGCGATGGTTTCAGCTTCCTCCCTGGTGATGAGTCCATCCGAATTTGCCGGAGCAGTGGTAAAGCTGGAAGTCTGGATGGCCTTTGGCTCCTCGTCCAGCTGAATTTTCATGCAGCCGCTGAAGAATAGAGCGGCGCAGAGTAAAGAAATGAGAATTTTCATATGGTACCTCCTTTTGAGGTACAGTATGTCCCATTTTTGGAAAAATAAACCGGAAAGCCATTGACTTTCCGGTGAATCTTTAATCGTCCTTATCAAAAGAGCGAATCTTGCCTGTTTCGGCGTGGATTTCGTAGTCGTACTCCCAGTACCCTTCGTGGAACTCCACATCGTATACGGGAACGCCGTCATCCCAATCGAATTCCGCCCGGAGGCGGCTTACCTGATCGGAAGAGAATCCGGCATGCTCCAGGGCGATTGCCTTGGCTTCCTCGGCAGTCAGCTGTGCAGCGGGAGGATCTGTTGCAGGGGGAGCCGGCGGGGCGGTGGGGAGAATGTTCAATACCATCGCTTCTGCTGCGTCTTCTGCAGCGTCCAGATGCTGGTCAATGGTTTCTTCAATCTGCTCTGCCGTTGCGGCGGAGCAGCCGGCAAGCAGGGCCAGAATCAGAATGAGGATTCCAATGAGAGAAATAATGCCGTTCTTTTTCAATGTAAGGCCTCCTTTATTTTGGTTTGGTTGTTAAAAACCGCCGGTCCCGGCTTGGGGACCGGCGGTTTCGTCGGTTGTTTGATTAAAGTACCAGAGAAGGCGCGGTGTAGACCCGGCCTGCGTATTCCTGATCCAGCAGGTAAAGACCCTTGGGATCCTGACCGAAGAGACGGTAGCGGCTGACCATCTTGTCAGCGTTTTCCTCTTCCTCCATCTGCTCGTCTACAAACCAGTCCAGGAACTTCATGGTCCGGTAGTCCTTGGCCTGATGGGCCTCGTGGTAGATGTTGTTGATGAGGGCGGTGACATAGCGCTCATGCTCGGCGGCGGCCTCCAGAGGATCCAGCAGGGAATTGAATTCCTTGTCGGGCTTGGAGATTGCTTCCAGGGTCACCTTCAGGCCGTTGTTCTGCATGTATTTCATGAAGAGCAGGGCGTGGTCACGCTCTTCCTGGGCCTGGATCATGTAGTAGTTGGCGTAGCCGTCCAGATCCAGTTCGTCATAGTAGTTTGCCATATCCAGATACAGATAGGCGGAGTAGAATTCCTTGTTGATCTGATCATTCAACAGAGCTGCGATTTTTTCATTCATAGGGATGCTCCTTTCGATATTGTGTGCGGCGTCAGTCCCAGATTTCCATGACTTTTCCGCAGCAGCGGGGGATGACCTGACCTTCCTGCACATGAAGGATCTTGTGGCAGATGGGACAGTAGACATCGCATTCCTTTTCAGCCCGGACCACACTGCCCAGGCTGCTCTTCAGTTCGTATTCCATATATACCTCTACGGGAAAAGGGCGGGAGTTAGACTCCCGCCCTCAGTTTTTTATCACGTGGGGACGAGCCTCACATATTTTGATAGTTCTGATCTTACTTGAAGTAACGCTTCAGCAGGCCTTCCAGACCACGGCCGTGGCGGGCCTCGTCGCGGGCCATCTCATGGACGGTGTCGTGGATGGCATCCAGGCCGTTCTTCTTGGCGCAGGCGGCCAGATCGAACTTGCCCTGAGTTGCGCCGTACTCGCAGTCAACGCGCCATGCCAGGTTGTCCTTGGTGGTGGCCTTCATGTTGGGCTCCAGGTCCTCGCCCAGCAGCTCAGCGAACTTTGCAGCGTGCTCAGCCTCTTCGTAAGCTGCCTTCTCCCAGTACAGGCCGATTTCGGGATAGCCTTCGCGGTGAGCGATGCGGGCCATGCACAGGTACATACCGACTTCGGAGCACTCGCCCTGGAAGTTGGCCATCAGCTGATCGAAGATGTACTTCTTGTCAGCGTCGGAGATGTCGGGGTTATTCTTAACGGTCTTTGCGTACACGCCGTACTCGTGCTCAGCAGCCAGCTTCATCTCGCCCTTCTGCTCCACAAACTTGGAAGCGGGGACGCGGCAGACAGGGCAGCGGAAATCGGCGGCCAGTTCTTCGGCAGTGTGGACGTAACCGCAAACAGAGCAAACAAACTTCTTCATAATAAATTCCTCCATAATATGTGTTTTTTATGTGTTTTAAAGTGTTGACAGAATTAAGTGGTCTGGCAGCTGGAGCAGAGGCCATTGAAGGTCAGCTGGCAGCCTGCCACCCGGCATCCGGAGCAGGATTCAACATCGCTCTCCAGAGATTGGGGTACCTGGATTTGAGGCAAATCCAGAACTGCGTCGCAGCCGGAACAGATGAAGTGGACGTGAGGGTCGGTGTTCGCATCGAACCGTTCTGTCCCACTGACTGTTGCCACGCTGGTGATCGTTCCCTGACGCTTAAAGAGGGCCAGGTTCCGGTAAACCGTTGCCAGTGAGATGTCCGGGTGTTCGGCCTGAAGCATTTCGTGGATCATCTCGGCTGAGGGATGACAATTGGTGTGCATCAGACATTCGAGAATCGCGTTGCGCTTCTTAAATTGCTTTGTGGTCGCTCCCATGGGCACCTCCGTTTCTTCTTGTATTTGCGAGTGGTTCTTGTTTACACCTAGATAATATCATATGTTTTTGGGTTTGTCAATAAGAATTATTCTCAATTTTATATTTTTTGAAATTAAGTATTGGACGGTGAGTGATTTGACTAATTGCAGTTTATCGAGGTGTTCGGTGGCGAAGCCACCCTTGGCCCCCTCCCTGAGGGGGCTGGCAAAAATCTTTGATTTTTGACTGGGGGAGTGTCGTAAAGTCGATAGGACACTCCTTCCGTCAGCCCTTCGGGCTGCCACCTCCCTCAGAGAGGGAGGCAAGTGGTGCGGCGCAAATTCACAGACAAACTGTAATTTAACTTTCCTTACATAATCACAAAACTTTGGGAAATACTAGCGCTGAAAAGGCGGTGTTAGTTTGGACGAATTCAATTGCAGGACGAAAGTTTATGCCGGCGCCGGGGCGGTGAAGAAACTGGCGGAGTTCGGTGCGAAGCGGGTATTTCTGGTGACGGATCCTTTCTTCTATAAAAACGGAACGGCCCAGCGGATTGGAGCGGAGATAAAGGCAGAAAAAATCGAGTATTTCAGCGATGTCAAGCCGGATCCCAGTGTGGAACTGGCAGCGGAGGGTACGGCGAAGCTGAGAGCCTTCGGAGCAGATCTGATCATCGCTCTGGGTGGCGGCAGCGCCATGGACTGCGCCAAGGCCATGGCCTACTTTGCAAAGGGAAATGCCCGTCTGGTGGCGATTCCCACTACTTCCGGGTCCGGTTCTGAGGTGACGGATTTTGCGATATTGACTCACAATCAGGTGAAGCATCCTCTGGTTGATCCGAAGCTGCGGCCCTGGGCGGCGATCCTCGACAGTGACCTTCTGAAAGAAATGCCGGCGGGACTGGTGGCGGATTCGGGATTTGATGTGATTGCCCATGCGGTGGAAAGCTATGTGGCCACTGGGGCGGGGGTTTTTACAGATGCACTGGCAAGAGAGGCCTTCCGGTCTGCCTATGCGCTGCTGCCGGCATCTTTTGCCGGGCGGCAGGAGGTTCGGCTCAAAATCCATCAGGCGGCTACCATGGCGGGGATGGCCTTTTCCCAGGCGGGACTGGGCCTCTGCCATGCCATGGCCCACAGCCTGGGCGGGATGTTTCATGTGCCCCATGGGCGGCTGAATGCTATTCTGCTTCCCTCCATTGTGGCCTGCAATGCCCATGTTGCGGGGCATAAATATGCGGAGCTTGCAAGGTCCGCCGGAATGGTGGGCAGCGCAGATACCGTGGCGGTACGGAATCTCAAAAATGCCCTGATCCGGCTGCGGCGGGAACTGAAGCTGCCGGAAACTCTGGCTCAGGCGGGGGTTGCACCGCGGGAGGTCTGGAGCGGAACGAAAGAGATTGTGGAAGCGACCCTTTCGGATCCCTGCTGCGCCACGAATCCTATGAAGGTGGAGGATTTCATGGTGCGCAGGATTCTGGAGGAGGTCACGGGCCGTGTCTGAGAAACTTACGAGCCTGGGACTGGATGTGGGGACTACTTCTACCCAGATGGTATTCTCGGAACTGGAAATTGAGAACAGGGCAGGAAGCTTTGCGGTGCCGGAAATGGAGATTGCGGGGCGAAAGATCCTCTATAAAAGTGCTGTCCATTTTACACCTCTGCTTCAGGGAGATCTGGTGGATGCGGATGCGCTCCGTGAGATTGTGGACAGAGAATACGAACGGGCCGGAATCACCCGGAAGCAGGTGGATACCGGAGCCATCATCATCACCGGGGAAACATCACGGAAGGAAAATGCCCGGGCGGTGCTGGATGCGTTGTCGGACTACGCCGGGGAGTTTGTGGTGGCAACTGCGGGACCGGATCTGGAAAGTGCGCTGGCGGCCCGAGGCGCCGGGGCGGTGGCATACTCAGAAAAGACCGGAAAACGGGTGCTGCACATGGACATCGGCGGCGGAACAAGCAATCTGGCGCTGATCGAAGACGGAAAAATTGTATCCACAACCTGCCTGAATGTGGGCGGGCGGCTGTTGAAAATTGGCCCGGATGGACGCATCACCTATGTGTCAACCGTGCTGGAAGGTCTATTTCACAAGAAAGCGGGGGAGAAAATCGCACATGAAGAAGCTGAAGAACTGGCTGAAAAACTGGTCCAGGCGCTGGAAATGTCGGCGGGACTCCGGGAAGTGACGCCATTGCTGTCTATGCTCAGAACGAAGGGGATTGCCACGCCAGTGTGCGCACTGGCTCGCAATGACAATGGCCTTGTGATTTCTTTTTCCGGTGGCGTGGCAGACTGTATTGAAAAAGAGCAGCCATGGCTTGCCTTTGGGGACATCGGTCCGGAACTGGGCAAGGCCATCCGAAAAAGCAGACTATGCCAGGGGGAGTTCATGCTGGGGGCGGAGACCATCCGAGCAACGGTCATTGGGGCCGGAAGCCACAGCGCTCAGCTATCCGGCAGCACGGTGTTTTATCAAAATATGGAGTTTCCCCTGAAAAATCTGCCGGTGGTGAAGCTGACAGAGGAAGAGCAGAATCTTACTGTGCAGGAGGCAGGAAAACGGATTCGGTATATGCTTTCGAAGCAGGATGGTACGGCAGCTCTGGCGATGCCGGGGATCAAAGCACCGGGGTATTGGGCGCTGGCGGAGCTTTCGGAAAAGATTCTGGCAGGAATCGGAAACGGACCGCTGATTCTGGCGCTGGAAGAGGATATGGCAAAGGCCCTGGGGCAAATATTAGCTTTGCGTCTGGGAGAAAACGTAAAGATCCTCTGCATCGACCGGGTGCGGCTGGATGAGGGAAGCTACCTGGATGTGGGTGCACCGGTGGGACCGGCCCTGCCGGTGGTTGTGAAGACGCTGATTCTATCGAGGTGAAGATTTATGAAATTAAGAACTACCCTGTTGGGAAAAACATATGTTTTCCGGGATATCAAGGACGTTCTGGCAAAGGCCAATGAGGAAAAGACCGGCGACAAACTGGCAGGTCTGGCGGCGGAAACGGCTCAGGAGCGGGTCGCGGCGAAGGTGGTGCTGTCGGCCCTGACTTTGGGGGATCTGCGTGAGCATCCCGCGGTTCCTTACGAAGAGGACGAGGTCACCCGGATCATTCAGGACGATGTGAATGAGAAGGTCTATGAAAAAATCAGGAACTGGACAGTGGCGGAGCTGCGGGAATGGATCCTCAGCGAGACCACTTCCGGTGCGGATATCCGGCGCATCAGCCGGGGCCTGACATCCGAAATGGTGGCGGCGGTGGCGAAGCTGATGAGCAATCTGGACCTCATCTACGGCGCACAGAAAATTACCGTCACCGCCCACTGCAATACCACCATCGGTCTGCCAGGGACTCTTTCCTGCCGTCTGCAGCCGAACCACACTACCGATGACCCGGAGGGCATTACAGCCTCCACCCTGGAAGGTCTCAGTTTTGGCGCAGGGGATGCGGTGATTGGTCTGAACCCGGTGACGGACAGTCCGGAACAGGTGGGGAAGGTACTGCGCAGGTTCCAGGAGATCAAGGAACACTGGGAGATTCCCACCCAGATCTGCGTTCTGGCCCACGTGATGGCGCAGATGAAGGCGGTCCGGGAGGGTGCACCCTGCGATCTGATTTTCCAGTCCATTGCGGGAAGCCAGAAGGGCAACGAAGCCTTCGGTTTCAATGCCGCAACTCTGGAAGAGGCACGGCAGCTGCTGCTGAAGGACGGCACTGCCGAAGGCCCCAATGTGATGTATTTTGAAACGGGCCAGGGTTCGGAGCTTTCTTCCAATGCCCACCACGGCACCGATCAGGTGACCATGGAAGCCCGGTGCTACGGCTTTGCCAAGCGGTTCCAGCCGTTTCTGGTCAATACCGTGGTCGGCTTTATTGGTCCTGAATATCTCTATGATGCCCGGCAGGTGACGAGAGCCGGTCTGGAAGATCACTTCATGGGCAAGCTCACGGGCATTTCCATGGGTTGCGACTGTTGCTACACCAATCACATGAAGGCGGATCAGAATGATATTGAAAATCTGGCAAGCCTTCTCACCATGGCCGGGTGCAACTATTTCATGGGCATTCCCCACGGGGATGATATCATGCTCAACTATCAGACCACCGGCTTTAGAGAGACAGCGGCCCTTCGGGAAATCACCGGAAAGACGGCAATCCCCGAATTCCAGCGGTGGCTGGAAATGATGGGATTTGTGGAGAACGGACATCTGACAGCCAAGGCGGGCGACGGGTCCAGCCTGCTGTTTTAAGGAGGGAGCCGGATGAACAAGAATGAACTGACCGCCATGGTGGCGGAGATTCTGAGCCAGATGCATGGGACGGAGCCTCAGGTAAAGGGCAGCGACTATAAACCTGCCGATCCCGGTCCTGTGGCAAAGAAAACGGAATATTCGGACGGGGATTTTGTGCCGGATGTGACCGAGTTGGATCTACGGAAGCTCTATCTGACGGAAAATGCGGCAGATGCTGAAAAATTTAAGAAGATGAAGCTGAAAACCCCTGCCCGACTGGGATGCGGCAAGGCGGGGCCCCGATATAAGACCCTGACTATGCTCCGCTTCCGGGCGGATCACGCGGCGGCACAGGATGCAGTTTTTTCGGAGCTGGATGCGGAATTTGCCAAGGAGCATGATCTGCTGCCGGTGAAGACCCGCTGCAACAGTAAGGACGAGTATCTGACTCGACCGGATCTGGGCCGGTGCTTCGATGAACACAACGCCAAAACCATCAAGGGTGTCATCGATAATCCTCCCAGAGTGCAGCTGGTGGTGGGGGACGGCCTGTCCTCTGCGGCCATTCAGGCCAACGCCATGGACTGCCTGGCGGCAATCCGGGACGGGCTGAAGCTCCGGGGCATCGACTGCGGCAAGGGGATTTTCGTCAAATACTGCCGTGTTGGTGCGGGAGATGCCATCGGTGATATCACCGGCTGTGAGCTGGTTTGCATGCTGGTAGGGGAACGGCCGGGCCTTGTGACAGATAAGAGCATGTCCGCCTATATCACCTATATGCCCCGAACCGGCGTGTCGGAGTCCAGCCGGACGGTGGTTTCCAATATCCACGCACAGGGCACTCCGGCGGTGGAAGCGGGGGCCCATGTGGCGGAGCTGATTGACAAGATTCTGAAGAAAAAGGTCTCCGGTGTGGGACTGCATCTGGAGGCGGCGCAATGATTCCGGTGAAGATTCTGGCCATGCGGTATCTGGCCAACGCCAGTCCCGGCCTGGGGAAAAGTCTCGGCGCGCCGGAAGGGTATCCGTCTTTGGGGATTCTCACCACCGACAGCGATGATGCCACCTATATTGCCCTGGACGAGGCTACCAAAGCGGCGGATGTGAAGGTGTGCTACGCCCGGAGTTTCTACGCAGGGGCAGGGAATGCCACCACCCCCTATGCCGGGGAAGTCATTGGAATTCTGGCAGGGGCAACTCCCGGGGCGGTACGCAGCGGTATGGAGGCGGCGGTGTCTGCCCTGGGCCGGGTGGGATTCGAAGAGGTCAGCGGGGTACCGTATCTTGCCCACACAGTGAGCAGCGTGGGGTCCTATCTTGCCAGAGAAGCGGGGGTGCGGCAGGGGTCGGCGTTGGCCTACCTGATTGCGCCGCCGCTGGAGGCCATGTATGCCATGGATGCGGCGCTGAAAGCAGCAGATGTAAAGTTATGTAAACTCTACAATCCACCAAGTGAAACGAATTTCGGCGGCGGACTGCTCAGCGGTACTCAGTCTGCCTGCGATGCGGCCTGTGCTGCCTTTGCAGGGGCGGTGGAGGAAGTGGCGAGAAGACCGAAGGAGTGAGGAATATGGAATTAGAGAAAGATCTGGCGGCGCGGCAGGAAGCGCGGCTTCTGTGCCGTCAGGCGGAGAAAGCCCAGCAGGTGCTGGCAGCTTTCCCGCAGGAAAAGCTGGATGAAATCGTGGAAGCCGCGGCGAAGGCTTTTTCTGCCGCGGCGGTGGAACTGGCGGAACTGGCAGCAGCGGAGACAGGCTTCGGCAATGCCGAGGACAAGACCATCAAGAACCGATTTGCATCGGAGACTGTGGCAGCGAATATCCGGAATCAGAAATGCGTGGGGGTATTAAATGACCGTCCCGGGGAAAAACTATGGGAGATCGGTGTGCCCATCGGGGTTATTGCGGGCATCGTACCCAGCACCAATCCAACATCCACAGTCTGCTATAAGGCATTGATTGCCCTGAAATCCGGAAATGCCATCGTCTTTTCACCTCATCCCAAGGCGGTGCAGTGTTCCCTTAGGGCGGCAAAGATTGTGGCGGCTGCAGCGGAAAAAGCCGGAGCGCCAGCGGGAAGTGTTAGCTGCTTGAGTCTTGCATCCATGGCAGGCTGTCAGGAACTGATGGGTGCAAAGGAAGTGCGGCTGATTCTCGCCACCGGTGGTCCAGCCATGGTGCGCTCTGCCTATTCTTCCGGCAAGCCTGCCATCGGCGTGGGCGCGGGCAACGGGCCGGCCTATATCCACCACACGGCAGATGTACGCCGGGCCCTTCAGTGCATTCTCCGGTCGAAGTCCTTTGACAACGGTACCATCTGTGCCTCGGAGCAGAGCATCATTGTGGAAAAATCCATGGAAGAGCGAGTTCGGAATACGGCAAAAGAACTGGGTTTCTACTTTATGAATGATGACGAGGCTGGACATTTGGCGAAACTGCTTTTCAGGCCCAACGGGACACTGAACCCGGACATCGTGGGTAAACCCGCTCTGAAACTTGCCCAGATGGCGGGATTCTCTGTCCCAGGCGGCACGAAAATCCTGGTTGCCCGAGAGGAAGAGGCAGGCCCCACAAGGCCCTATTCCATGGAAAAACTCTGTCCGGTGCTGGCATTCTATGTGATGGACAGCGAGAATGCAGTGCTGAAAAAGGTAATCGAAGTGCTGCGCCACGAAGGCGCGGGGCATACCTTTGCCATGCACGCAGAGGATCAGCAGGCGATCCGGAAATTTGCGCTGCAGGTGCCGGTTTCCAGATTCCTGGTGAATACGCCTGCGGCTTTGGGCGGCATCGGGGCGACCACGGAGCTGTTCCCGGCCCTGACTCTCGGCTGCGGTGCTGTGGGCGGAAGCTCTTCTTCCAACAATATCGGCCCCATGGATCTGATCAACATCCGACGGGTTGCCTGGGATACGGAGCAGCCTAAGCCGAAGGTGCAGCTGGACAGCGAGTTGGTGGAAATTCTGACGGCGAAAATTCTGGAGCGACTGAAATAACACACGGGAGGAACTTTTATGGACACGAATAGTTTGGGTATGATCGAAACCAAGGGCCTCATCGGCGCCATTGAAGCAGCAGACGCCATGGTCAAGTCTGCCAATGTGCAGCTGGTGGGCAAGGAACAGGTAGGCGGCGGTCTGGTGACCGTCATGGTCCGGGGCGATGTGGGCGCTGTGAAGGCGGCCACCGATGCAGGTGCCGCAGCAGCGGAAAAGGTGGGAGAACTGATTTCCGTCCATGTCATCGCCCGGCCTCATGCGGAGGTGGATGCGATTCTGCCTAAGGAACGCAAGAGCATGCCCGGCAACGCCAAGGCCTGATGCTCTATACCGAGGAAATGGTTCGGGGGAACATCCGCAACCGTGAGGGGAAGCGGGTGTTCTACCTGGGCAAAGGGGATCGTCTGACCCCCGGGGCCAGGGATTTTCTGAGCCGGGAGCGGATCGAGGTGCTGCCGGGGGAACTGGCAAAGCCTGAAGAATACCGCCTTCCCAACGGGGCGGTGCTGAAAGTGAAGCCGGAGCACATGACCCATCTCCAGGGGAATCTGCTGGTTCTCAAGACTCATCCGAGGATTGTATTTCGCGGGGCGATGGACACCCTGGAAGCGGAGCTGTTGTTATGTCAACTGAATGCGGGTGAACAGCTGAGGAAAGACCTGGGGGAAATCTTGAATCTGGCCCGGATGCTGATTCGCTGCGAGGTGATGGGAGAGCCTGTGCAGGCTGGGAAACTTTGCGGCCTGACGGAAGACGAGCAGCGCAGCCGCAGTCACCGACCCCAGGATTACTATAGGCAGCCCCACTTTATGCCATCTGTTTCGGATGGGGAAGTGATTCTGCGGTTGAACCACTGCCGATGTGCGGCAAGAGCGGCGGAACTGGCAGCTGCGGCGGCATTTACCGACTCAGATGGGAATGCCACCCGGGTGGATATTTTGCAGACATTGAACCGGATGAGCAGTATGATTTATATTCTGATGGTGCAGGAAAAAGCAGGGAAGGGGTAAATTGCAGTTTATCGAGGTGTTCGGTGGGGAAGCCACCCTTGGCCCCCTCCCTGAGGGGGCTGGCAAAAATCTTTGATTTTTGACTGGGGGAGTGTCGTAAAGTCGATCGGACACTCCCTCCGTCAGCCCTTCGGGCTGCCACCTCCCTCAGAGAGGGAGGCAAGTGGTGCGGCGCAAACTCACAGACAAACTGCAATTTATCTACATGAAGGAAGTGAGAAAAATGGACTATGAAGCAATAGCGGAAGCAATGTTGGGGCGGATTTTTGTGCCCCTGGAGGCCTCGGGGCGCCATGTGCATGTGACAAAGGAGCAGGCGGTGACCCTGTTCGGCCATGGCCTGACCCCGGAGCGGCCCCTTTCCCAGCCGGGGCAATTCCTTGCCAAGGAGCGGGTGTCGGTCATCGGCCCCAAGGGGGATCTGCGGAATGTGGCGGTGCTGGGGCCAGAACGGAAAGAAGCCCAGGTGGAGATTTCCCTGACGGATGAGAGAAGTCTGGGGGTCCAGGCGCCGGTGCGGCTCAGTGGGGATGTGAAGGACAGCCCCGGCTGCACCCTGGTGGGGCCAAACGGCCGGGTGGAGCTGGATCGGGGCATCATCGCTGCCCAGCGACACATTCATCTGACGCCCGAAGATGGAAAGCGATTCGGTGTCGCGGACAAGCAGGTAGTGAAATTGCAGACCTTCACGGACCGGCCGGTGGTTTTTGAGGATGTTGTGGTGCGGATCAGTCCGGATTTTGCGGCAGCAGTGCATCTTGACTACGACGAGGCGAACGCCTGCGGCTTCAAAAAAGGGGATCTGGGGAGGATTCTCCCATGAGGGCGCTGCTGATTGGGGCAGAACCGGCAGCGGAGCTAGGGTATGAGTACGTTCGGGAGGAGCCATATGATGCAGTGGTCATCGGGTCGCTTACCATCGGAAAGCTGCTGCGGTTCCGGGAGGAGCAGGTGCTGGATGCCCTGGCGCGAGGGAAAAGCGTGTTTCTCTATACGCCCGGCCTTCCGGATGCGGAGAAGAACCGGGCGCTGGCGGGAAGTCTTGCCTCTGCCCAGCGGGAGCTGAAAAGCTGGGGCGTGATCTTTACGGATGGAGCCAGAAAACGTCTGGTGACGGCGGAAGAGGCCCGGGAAATGCGTCGTCTCGGCCGTGTTCCCGATCCCGGGGCGGTGCTGACGCCTTTGGCTAAGGAAATTATGGGGGGATCGGATTGAAGATCGGAACTGTAGTTGGCTCGGTGTGGGCCACACGGAAGGCCGGGTGTCTTGCCGGGCAGACCTTTCTGGTGGTGGACACCGGACGTGAGGATCTGGTGGCGGCGGATCAGGTAGGGGCTGGAGTAGGAGACCGGGTGCTCCTTGCCACCGGTACGGTTGCCTCCCGTTACTGCATGGATGCGCCCATCGATGCAGCAGTGGTAGCCATTATCGATGGGGAGGGCAGCCATGTCGGCCCATGAGATTCTGATTGCGGTAATGGCAGTTTTTGCGGTGCTGGGCGCTGTCGACCGGATCATCGGCAATAAATTCGGTATCGGCAAGGAATTTGAAGAGGGGATCCTGGCCATGGGTTCCCTTGCCATTGCCATGATCGGCGTTATCACCCTGGCGCCGGTGCTGGCAAAACTCTTAAAGCCTGTGGTGGTGCCGGTGTTCTCCTTCCTTGGGGCGGATCCTGCCATGTTTGCAGGGTCAATTCTCGCTTGCGACATGGGCGGCGGGGCATTGGCTATGGAGATGACCGGGAACCGGGATGCAGCGTTGCTGGGAGGTGTGATCACCGGTTCCATGCTGGGGGCTACCATCGTGTTCACCATTCCTGTGGCCATGGGTATTTTGAGTGAGGAAGACCGGCCTGCCATGGCAAAGGGCATCCTCTGCGGCATTGTAACGATCCCTGTGGGTGTGCTTGTGGGCGGACTGGTGGCAGGATTTCCGGTTGTCATGGTGCTGCGGAATCTGATTCCCATTGTGTTGATCGGGGCGCTGATTGCTCTGGGCCTGTGGAAAGCAGAAAAAACCATGGTCCGGGGATTTGCGGCTTTCGGCAAGGGTGTGGTTGCGGTGATTACTGCGGGACTGGCGGCAGCTATCGTCCGGGAACTGACGGGATTTGTGATCATTCCAGGCATGGCGCCTATTTCGGAAGGATTTCATACAGTGGGAGCCATCGCCATCGTGCTGGCGGGGGCATTTCCACTGGTATTCGTTCTGACAAAGCTGCTGAAAAAGCCCCTTTTGAAGTTGGGAAGACTTCTGGGGGTCAATGACGTGGCGGCTGCGGGACTGGTTGCAAGCCTTGCAAATTCCATTGCGACCTTTGGCCTGGTCAAAGACATGGACAACCGGGGCAAGGTGGTAAACATCGCTTTTGCAGTGTCGGCGGCTTTTGTTTTTGGGGATCATCTGGGTTTTACCGCAGGATTCGCTCCCGAAATGCTGCTCGCCATGATCGCAGGGAAGCTGGCGGGAGGTATCAGCGCCGTGGCGGTGGCCCTGTGGCTGACAAAAAAGGAACCGTGAAGCGAAAAGACACAGCGGAAATTCCGCTGTGTCTTTTCTTGCATTCTTTATGATCCTGTGGTAGTCTAAAATCAAACAGAACTGCAGATTTGAAGGTGATTGCATGAACGATGTAAACAAAACCTTATATATCCCATTGTACGGAAAATCCTTTGTAAGCAAAAGAGGACTCTTTCTGGAAGATAAAAAAGCTGAAGAAATCTGGGCCGCGGAAGGGTTTGCACTGAAGGGAAAATCCAGTTCCAAGTGGCTTGCTTACTACATGGGCATCCGGGGCGCTGTGTTTGACGAGTGGGCAAAACAGCAGATGGAAGATATGCCGGATGCGGTGGTGGTCCATATCGGATGCGGCATGGACAGCCGGATTCTGAGAGTGGGTACCAGAGGACACCGATGGTATGATGTGGATTTTCCCGAGGTCATCGACGAAAGAAAACGGTATTATGAGGAATCTGCGGACTACCAGATGTTGGCAGGAGACGCAAGAGAGGATAGCTGGCTGAAAAGCATTTCCGAAACCGGAAGCGCCATCGTCATTATGGAAGGGGTAAGCATGTACTTAACCTCCGGGGAAATGTGTGCACTCATGGTAAATCTGAGCAGTCAGTTTGAACGGATTTCGCTCCTGATGGATTGCTACACCACTCTGGCTGCAAAAGCATCCAAATATAAAAATCCCATCAACGATGTGGGCGTGACGCAGGTTTACGGCATGGATGATCCTATGCTTTTTCAGCATGGCGGCTTTGCGTTTGTCAAAGAACATTCTATGACGCCCCATAGATACATAGACGAATTACAGAGTATAGAAAAGCGGATTTTTGAGAGGCTTTACGCCGGAAACTTTGCCAAAAAGCTTTACCGGCTGTTCGAATACAGAAAATAAAAGCCAGGCTGCGCAGCCTGGCTTTCGCTTTTTACTTGGTGTGGATGTAGACGTGGGGGTAAGCCATCTTGATGTCCTGAGCATCGAAGATGTCCTTGATGTTCTTGTTGATGGTGAACAGAACATCCCAGTAGTCCTCGGTCTTGGTCCAAACTTTCAGGGAGTACTCGATGGCGCTGTCGCCGTAGTTGGTGATGACAGCGGAGGGAGCGGGGGTCACCAGAACCTTGTCCACGGTGCCGGCCAGAACCAGAGCATCCAGAACCTTCTGGGTAGGAACGCAGTAGGCGGCCCGGGCGGTGATGTCCACGCGGCGGGTGCCGGTAACGGAATAGTTGACGATGTCGCCTGCCACAACGGAGGAGTTGGGGATGGAGATCATCTTGTTGTCGGGGGTGATCAGCTTGGTGTAGGCCATGCCGATTTCGGTGACGGTGCCGGACTCAGCGCCGATGTCCACATAGTCGCCGGAATGGAAGGGCTTGGTGTACAGCAGGGTGAAGCCGCCGATGACGTTAGCCAGCATGTTCTGGACAGCCAGAGACACAGCCAGGGTCAGTACGGATGCCAGGGCGATGATGCCGGTGACATCGATGCCCAGCTTGTCAGCAACCATCAGACCCAGCAGCAGGTACAGAACGGTGCGGACCAGGGACTTGATCAGGCTGTGGGCAGCCTTCTCCAGCTTGGACTTGTCCAGCAGCTTCTGGACGATGGTCATGACCAGGCGGATGACCAGCAGGCCGACAACCAGCAGAATAAGCGCGGGCAGCAGAGTGGCCAGGGTGAAGGTGGTCAGAGTGCCCAGCATGACAGAAATAGAATCAATCATGATATGTATTGCTCCTTAATATTAATTTTGCACAAAGTATTATAAAACTATTTGTTGAAAATATCAAGAAGAAAATGGAACTTTTTTGTCTTTTTTATGCCGTTGACCGGAAAATTAAGCCATGGTATAATGGAAAAAACGATGCAGGAGGTACCATTATGGATATTCAGGAAAAAATCACCGCTGCGGCGGAATACATCCTTACCCGGATTCCCAGGCAGCCGCGGGTTGCTGTGGTGCTGGGCAGCGGTCTGGGCGATTTCGCGGATACACTGCAGGACGCAGTTCGGATTCCCTTCAGCGAGATTCCCGGCTTCCCTCAGGCAACTGTGGAAGGTCATACCGGCGCGCTGGTGTTCGGCAGAAAGAATAACCGCTATATTGCCGTGCTTCAGGGCCGCATCCACTATTATGAAGGCTACTCCCAGCGGGAGATTACCCTGCCCATCCGGGTGCTGTCCGCCATTGGTGTGAAAACCATCGTGCTGACCAATGCTGCCGGCGGCATCAACAAGCGCTTCAAGCCCGGCGATCTGATGCTCATCTGCGATCACATCAATTTCTCCGGCTCCAATCCCCTGATCGGCCCCAATCTGGATTCCTTCGGCCCCCGGTTCCCGGATGTCAGCGACCTTTACAGCGCGGAGCTGCGGCAGGATGTGAAGGAACTGTCCGCGTTTCTGGGTATTCCTCTGTGGGAGGGTGTGTACCTGATGGTTTCCGGTCCCAACTATGAGACTCCCGCAGAAGTCCGGATGTTCCGCAATCTGGGCGCCGATGCCGTGGGTATGTCCACCGTTCCCGAGGCGCTGGTCGCCGCTCACTGCGGCATGAAAGTGGTTGGCATTTCCTGCATCACCAATATGGCCGCCGGTGTGCTGCCCCAGAAGCTGGACCACAGCGAGGTTATTGAAACCGCCGCCAAGGTCAAAAGAAAGTTCCAGATGCTGATCTCGGATCTTGTTATGTATCTGTAAAAGGAGATTAATTTATGTATTATCGTATGAAGGTGGCAGGCCTGGAGCGGGATCTGCCCATCTGTCCTGTCAATGAAAATCTGTATATCGCCGGTTTCGTCATTTTCGGCGACCCGGAGCTTACCGAGGCCTGCGCCCGTGAGCTGCTGAAGAAGGCACCTGAATATGACTATATCCTCACCGCCGAGGCAAAGGGTATTCCCCTGGCCCATGAGATGGCCCGTCAGGCAGGCGATGCCCGCTACATGCTGGCCCGGAAGGCACCCAAGCTCTATATGCGCGACCTCTTCAGTGTGTCCGTCCGCTCCATCACCACCGCCAAGGAACAGACCCTGTACTTAGACGGCGCCGATGCTGCCATGATGAAGGGTAAGCGGATTCTGCTGGTGGACGATGTGATTTCCACCGGCGAAAGCCTGGCTGCCCTGGAAGCTCTGGCAGAAAAGGCCGGCGGTATCATCTGCGGCCGGATGGCAATCCTGGCTGAGGGCGATGCTCAGGACAGAGAAGATCTGGTGTATCTCGAAAAGCTGCCGCTGTTCAACCCTGACGGCACCGTTATGGGCTAAATTTACAGTCCGTTCAATAAGTTCTGTTTTCATCGTGGTATACTGAAGAAAATCTAAAAAAGAGAGGTAAAGGCATATGTTTTGCAAGAAATGCGGCGAATACATCAACGATACTGCCCAGTTTTGCACTCACTGCGGCGCCCGGCAGGATCAGAACATGCCCCAGCAGATTGTCAATCCCCTGGAGGCCTGCAAGCTGTTTATCAAGCGTGCCACCGATTTCAGCGGCCGCTCCAGAAGAAGCGAATACTGGTGGGTTTACCTGTTCATCTACATGATCATCGGCGGCATCCTGACGGAGCTGCTGGGGGATCTCAGCTGGATCTGGACCCTGATCGTGTTGGTGCCCGGTCTGTCCCTGTGCATCCGCCGGCTTCACGATACCGGCAAGAGCGGCTGGTACCTGCTGTGGAATCTGCTGCCTGTGATCGGCCAGATCATGGTGATCATCCGGTTTTGCAAGGACAGCACTCCCGATAACCAGTGGGGTCCCAATCCCAAGGGTTACCGCGGTTAAGTCAATCAAAAAGACCTCCGGAAATTTCCGGAGGTCTTTTTCTTTTTTATGCTGCGGGAGTCAGGCCGGAGAAGAAGTTTACCTTGTCCTGCATGAAGAAGAGGGTATTTCCATCGTCGGGAATATCAATTTTCCCGGGTTTTTCCGCAATCGCGCCGGGGTTGCCGCCCATGGGTTCGGCGGGAGGCTCCGGTTCCACGGGTCTTTCGTAGACAGGGGGTTCATCTTTGCCACCGGGGAAATTATCACCGATGACACCGTCTGCGGGATGGGGGCCGAAATTGCCGGAGTCAGGGCCGGGAGTGCCGGGAAGTGGGGCGGGTCCGCTGCCCATGGCATGGCCGAAATGCTGTATCACATCGGTGCCGGTGTACATCATCTGTTCACCGCCGGTGTAAACATGGTAGCTGTCGCCCTGGGTGAATTCAGGGCAGGAGATGATGGCTCCCTGGTACTGGCGGAGGTGCTCTGCCAGGATGGGATCACCCGCAGGATCAAAGGCGAAGACCTCGGTGCCGTCTTCCAGGGTGACCTGAATTGCGGAGTCCCCGGACTGGTAGGATGCGTACTGGAGGTTCATGGTGACCTGATTGGAGTCACTTTCTGCCCAGTCCATGGAAGCGCCCAGGGCAATGACGGTGCCGCCGTTGATGTAGGAGCCCAGGTCGGAGTCCAGGCCTGCATCGGAGGCAGGATTGGCAGAGGACACCACATGGCCGCCGTTGATGACCAGGTAGCCGTTGGAGTCGATGCCGTCACCTTCAGCGCCCAGACCTGCGATGATGTGCAGGGAACCTGCGTTGATGGTGGTAACGGAAACGCCGTCCTCATTGGTGTTGATGCCGTCGTTATCGGAACGGATGGTGATGTCGCCGCCGTTGACGGTCAGGTGCAGCTCCGTATCCAGACCCTCGTTTTCAGCGGTGAGATCCAGACTGCCGGGGCCGAAAACATTCAGGGACATATAGGAATAGATAGCTCCGTCCTGCTTCCAGAGCTTCTTTTCGCCGTCCTTGTCCTTGAAAATCTTGGCGACATAGGAACCGTGGACGGTATTTTCGCCCTCCAGAATCAGATTGGCACCGGCGGCGGAGGTATCCACCTGGGAAGTGGCGGTATCGGCATCCCAGTCGCCGTCGCACTCATAGACATTCTGGAAAAGAATGGCGGGAGCGACAGTGCAGGTGATGTCGGCGTTATCGAGAATCAGTTCCACCACTGCTTTTTCATCATCGTAAGCATCCTCGCCCAGGTCGATGCGGATCTGACCGGCAGAGAGTTTGCCTGTAACCCGGTAGGCGCCGGGGGCGGTGATGTTCACAACAGTGTGGGCGGCGGCTTCATCGGCAGAGTGCATATCGCTTTCCTCGCCTTCGCCGTAGGGATTGCCGCTTTCGTATTCGGTTTTTTCCTCGTAATAGACGATGTCATTGCTGGCAAAGACGAACAGGGAATTGGGACCCTTGGCATCAATGCCTTCGTCAGAGAGGGTGATAAGGGTTTCGCTGCCGAAATCCGATTCAAAGGGGACTGTAGATTCCGGCGCGGAACCGGTTACGGCTTCGGGAGAGGTTTCCGTAGGGCTGGCATTTTCAGTGCCGCAGGCGGTGAGCAGCATGGCCGCAATCAGCAGAAGGGGGATGAATCTTTTCATAGACATGCCTTCTTTCCTTGTTTTGTTTTCATTATCTGAGGGATATTTTAACATTTTATGGACGATAGGTAAACAGATTTTTAGGAAAGATAAAGAGAAGGGAGCAGCTTTTGCTGCTCCCTTTTGCTTCAGGGGATTATTCCAGTTCGAAAGCGCCGGTGTAGAGCTGGTAGTAGGTGCCTTTCTGGGCGATCAGCTCATCATGGGTACCGCATTCGATGATGTGACCGTGGTCGAGAACCATGATGCAGTCGGAGTTCATGACGGTGGACAGGCGGTGGGCAATGACGAAGGTGGTACGGCCCTTCATCAGAGCATCCATGCCGTCCTGAACCAGCTTTTCGGTACGGGTATCGATGGAGGAGGTTGCCTCGTCCAGAATCATGATGGGGGGATTGCCAACGGCCGCACGGGCGATGGCAATCAGCTGGCGCTGACCCTGGGACAGCTGAGCGCCGTTATTGGTCAGAACGGTGTTGTAACCCTCGGGCAGGCGCATGATGAAGTCGTGGGCGTTGGCCAGCTTTGCGGCGGCTTCACACTCTTCATCGGTGGCAACCAGCTTGCCGTAACGGATATTGTCGTAGACAGTGCCGGTGAACAGATTGGTCTCCTGAAGGACGAAGCCAAGGCTTCGGCGCAGGTCGGGCTTGCGGATCTTGTTCAGGTTGATGCCGTCGTAGCGGATCTTGCCGTCGGCGATATCATAGAACCGGTTGATCAGGTTGGTGATGGTGGTCTTGCCTGCGCCGGTGGCACCGACGAAGGCCAGCTTGGTGCCGGGGCGGGCGTAGAGGCACACATCCTCCAGAACCAGCTTGCCAGGGACATAGCTGAAGTCCACCATGTCCATAACGATGTCGCCCTTCAGTTCGGTGTAGGTCAGGGTACCGTCCTTATGGGGATGCTTCCAGGCCCACTTGCCTGTACGGGCGGGAGCCTCGGTGACGGTGCCGTCTTCATCAACATTGGCGTAAACCAGGGTGACATAGCCGTGATCCTCTTCGGAGGGCTCATCGATCAGCTCGAAAATACGCTCGGCGCCGGCCAGAGCCATGACGATGGAGTTGATCTGGTTGGAGACCTGAGAGATGGGCTGGTTAAAAGAGCGGGACAGAACCAGGAAGGACACCAGGTTGCCCAGGGTCAGAAGACTCTGATCGGAGGCGATGGCAATGAGGCCGCCCACGATGGCGAGAATGGCATACTGGATGTAGCCCAGGTTGTTGTTGACGGGGCCCATCATGTTGGAGTAGGCACCGGCCTTGAAGGCGTTTTCACGGAGCTGATTATTCAGAGCATCGAATTCCTTTTTACAGGTTTCTTCGTGGCAGAAGACTTTCACGACGCGCTGGCCGTTGATCATTTCTTCCACATAGCCGTTGACGGCGCCCAGGGCCTTCTGCTGGCCGATGAAGAATCCGGAGGACTTCTTGACAACAGAGGTGGTGACAAAGACGATGCCGGAAACGGTGACCAGCAGAACAGCGGTCAGAATGGGGGAGGTGATGACCATGACGATGAACACAACCACCAGAGTTGCGATGGAGGAGATGCACTGGGGGATGGACATGGAGATCATCTGCCGCAGGGTATCGATGTCGCTGGTATAGCGGCTCATCAGGTCGCCGGTGGCGTGGGTGTCGAAGAACTTGATGGGCAGGGTCTGCATATGGGTGAACATCTCGTCACGGATGTACTTCTGGGTTCCCTGACCCACGTCAACCATCAGATAGTTATAGAGGAAGCTGGAGACGATGCCCACAATGTAAATGACAGCCATGACAACCAGGAACTTCAGCAGAGGGCCAAAATCGGGGGTTTCCTGGGAAAGCATGGGGGCGATGTATTTGTCAACCAGGGTGCCCAGAGAGGCAGAGCTGACAGCCATGGCGATGGAGGACAGGATAATGCAGATCACCACGATGATCATGGTGGTCTTATAGGGCTTCATGTAGGAAAGCAGACGGGCAATGGCCTTCTTGGGATCGTTTGCTTTGCGGGGAATGGGGCGTTTGATGGGGGGCATTACGCGTCGCCTCCTTTCGTCTGGGAGCGGTAGACTTCCTGATAGATGGGAGAGGACTGCATCAGCTCGTCATGGGTGCCCATGGCGGCGATGGTGCCGTTGTCCATAACCAGAATCAGATCGGATTCCTCCACGGAGGCCACACGCTGGGCAATGATTAGCTTGGTGGTGCCCGGAATCTCTTCCCGGAATGCCTGCCTGATCTGTGCGTCGGTCTTGGTGTCAACAGCGGAGGTGGAATCGTCCAGGATCAGGATTTTGGGCTTTTTCAGCAGGGCACGGGCGATGCAGAGGCGCTGCTTCTGGCCGCCGGAGACATTGGAGCCGCCCTGCTCGATGTGGGTATCATATTTGTCGGGGAAGCCCTGGATGAACTCGTCTGCGCAGGCCAGGCGGCAGGCGTGGACCAGCTCTTCATCGGTGGCATCGGGGTTGCCCCAGCGGAGGTTTTCCTTAATGGTGCCGGAGAACAGGACATTCTTCTGCAGGACCATGGAAACTTCGTTGCGGAGGGTCTGAACATCATAATCCCGGACATCCACGCCGCCGACCTTGACGCAGCCGACCGTAGCGTCATACAGACGGGGGATCAGCTGAACCAGGGTGGATTTGGAAGAACCGGTGCCGCCCAGGATGCCGACGGTCATGCCGGGTTCGATATGGACATTGATGTGGTCCAGAGAATTGCGGTTTGCAGTCTTGGAGTAGCGGAAGGAGACATCCTCAAAATCGATGGAGCCGTCTTTGACTTCCATAACAGGGTTTTCGGGGTTGTGGAGATCGGGCTCTTCCACCAGGATCTCATAGGTACGCTGCAGGGGAGCGCGGGTCATGGTGATCATGACGAAGACCATGGAGAACATCATCAGACCGCCCAGAATCTGGATGGTGTAGGTGAACATGGAGGTCAGCTGACCGGTGGTCAGACCCATGGCAAGGTTATTGCCGGATTCCACAACCATCTTGGCGCCCAGCCAGGAAATGACCAGAATGCAGGTATAGACAGCGACCTGCATAAAGGGGTTGTTGAAGGCCAGAGTCTTTTCAGCCTTGCAGAAATCCTTGTAAATGTCGCCGGAAATGGTAGTAAACTTGTCGATTTCCTTCTGCTCCCGGACATAGGCCTTGACAACACGGATGCCATGGATGTTTTCCTGAACGGCGTTGTTCAGCTTGTCGTAGGTCTTGAAGACCCGGTTGAAGATGGGATGGACAAACTTGGTGATGAACATCAGACCAAAGGCCAGCAGAGGCAGCACGATGCAGTAGACGATGCACAGCTTGGGACTGATGGTGAAGGCCTTGGAAGTGGCCAGAATGATCATGATGGG
This sequence comes from Oscillospiraceae bacterium, assembly GCA_017516785.1. The sequence goes on along the minus strand of JAFXAV010000069.1, from coordinate 3,439 downwards.
GCAGCGGACTGCCATACGGATGAGCATCTGGAAGGTCATCTGGATGGTGGCCACGTCAGAGGTCAGACGGGTGACGATGGACGAAGTGGAGAACTTATCGATGTTGGAAAAGTCAAAGGTCTGTACTCTGTGGTACATGTCATGGCGCAGGTTCCGGGCCAGACCGGTGCCTGCATAGGATGCAGCCACGGCGGAAATGACACCGAAGGCAAGACTCATGAGAGAATAGAGAATCAGAATGGCGCCGTACTTCCACACGGCGTTCATGTCGCCCATTTCCACACCCAGGTCTACAATTTTGGACAGGACCATGGGTATCTGGACTTCCATATAGACCTCGCCGATCATGCCCAGCGGGCTGATGAAGGCGGCGGGGGTGTATTCCCGGATGCACCGGGCGAGACGTTTTATCATGCGTTATGTTCCTCCTTGGACTGATGACAGGGTGTGATGCCCATATTGGCGATGCTCCGTTCCAGAAAATGCAGGAAAAGCTCCTTTTCCTCATCACTGAAGCCTTCCACCATCCGGTTTTCCACCTGGGTGATGGTATTGTGCATCACTTCGTGACATTCCTGCCCTTTGGGCAGAATGTGGATCCGTTTGCAGCGCCGGTCCTCGGCGTCGGGGCGGAATTCGATGAAGCCTTTCTTTTCTAAGCGGGAAAGAAGACCCGACACCGTGGGGTGGCTCAGATGGAAGGCTTCTTCAATGTCCCGGCTGCAGGGGGGCTGGGGCGAGTGGAGCAGATAGGCCATGATGTGGCCCTGGGCGGCGGTCAGATCCATTTGCGCCAGTGCGGCGGTCATGGCCTGATCACTGCAGCAGTGCAGAATCCGGGCGTAGTGTCCGTATTGTCTGTGCAGCTTCGATCACCTCCTAAAATAATATGTAGCAAGCTACCTTTTATACTAGCATAGCCGGAGGCTTTATGCAAGAGGAAAGGAAAAAGTTTACAGTTCAAATTGCAGTTGTCTGGGAGTTTACACTGCACCACTTGCCTCCCTCTTTGAGGGAGGGGGCCAAGGGTGGCTTTGCCACCAAACAGCCCCACAAACTGCTGTTTGTCACTTTGACAGAAAAAAGGTCCCGTACCGGATGGTACGGGACCTTTTAAAAATCTTAGTACATGCCACCGGCCTGGGCGGCAGCGGCAGCTGCAGCGGCCTCAGCGGCGGGATCGGGCTTGTCGACAACCAGAGATTCGGTGGTCAGGACGCAGGCGGCGATGGAGGCGGCGTTCTCCAGGGAGGAACGGGTCACCTTGGTGGGATCGACGATACCTGCGGCGATCATGTCCACATACTCCTCGGTGTAGGCGTTGTAGCCGTAGCCGACCTGGCCGCAGTTGCGGATCTTCTCGTAGACCACGGAGCCGTCAACGCCGGCGTTCTGGGCAATCTGGCGGATGGGAGCTTGCAGAGCGGAGGCGATGATCCGGGCACCGGTCTTCTCGTCGCCATGCAGAGTTGCGATCAGCTCTTCGACAGCAGCAATAGCATTGACCTGTGCGGTGCCGCCGCCGGCCACGATGCCTTCCTCAACGGCTGCGCGGGCAGCGTTCAGGGCATCTTCCACGCGCATCTTCTGTTCCTTCATGGCAACCTCGGTCTGGGCGCCGACCTTGATGACGGCAACACCGCCGGAGAGCTTTGCCAGGCGCTCTTGGAGCTTTTCACGGTCGTAGTCAGAGGTGGTGGTGACGATGGAAGCGCGGATCTGCTGGGCGCGGGCGGCAATAGCCTCAGGAGCGCCGTCACCATCAACGATGGTGGTGGTGTCCTTGGTAACAACGATCTGACGGCAGTGGCCCAGATCGGTCAGCTGTGCATCGCTCAGTTCCATGTTCAGCTGGGAAGAAATGACGGTACCGCCGGTCAGAATGGCGATATCCTGCAGCATTTCCTTGCGGCGGTCGCCGAAGCCGGGAGCCTTGACGCAGACCACGTTAAAGTTGCCGCGCAGACGGTTCATCAGCAGGGTTGCCAGAGCATCGCCCTCGACGTCCTCGGCGATGATCATCATCTTCTTGCCTGCCTTGACGATGGGCTCCAGAATGGGCAGCAGGTCCTGAATGGAGATGATCTTCTTGTCGGTGATCAGGATGTAGCAGTCATCCAGAACAGCTTCCATCTTGTCGGTGTCGGTGACCATATAGGGAGAGATGTAGCCCCGGTCGAACTGCATGCCTTCGACCACATCCAGGCCGGTTTCGGCGGTCTTGGACTCTTCGATGGTGATGACGCCCTCGGTGCCGACCTTTTCCATAGCCTCAGCGATCAGAGCGCCGATGGTCTCGTCGCCGGAGGAGACGGTGCCAACTCTTGCGATGGCGGCGGAGTCAGAAACGGGAACGGAGTTTTCCTTGATGGAAGCGACAGCGGCTGCAACAGCCTTGTCGATGCCCTTGCGCATGACCATGGGGTTAGCACCTGCGGACAGGTTCTTCAGACCCTCGCGGGTGATGGCCTGTGCCAGAACGGTGGCGGTGGTGGTGCCGTCGCCGGCCACATCATTGGTCTTGGTGGCGACTTCGCGGATCAGCTGGGCGCCCATGTTCTCAAAGGCATCCTCCAGCTCCACTTCCTTGGCGATGGTGACACCGTCGTTGGTGATCAGGGGAGCGCCGTACTTCTTGCCCAGGACAACGTTTCTGCCCTTGGGGCCCAGGGTAACCTTGACGGTGTTGGCCAGCTGGTCAATGCCGGACTGCAGCTTCTTGCGGGCTTCTTCGCCGTAAACAATCATCTTTGCCATAATTCGTTACCTCCCAATCAGTCAGTGACGACAGCCAGGACGTCGTCCTGCTTGACGAACTTGTAGTCGACCTTGTCTAGGGTGATGTCGGTGCCGGTGAACTTGCTGACGACAACCTTGTCGCCGGCGGTCAGCAGCATCTCTACGTCCTTGGTGCCGGGGCCAACGGCCACGACTTCGTAGATTGCGGGCTTTTCCTTGGCTGCGGTGGCAAGAATGATGCCGCCGACGGAAGTTTCAGCAGTCTCGTGCTGCTTCAGCAGAACGTTGTCTGCCATGGGCTTCAGTTTCATGTGAAATCCTCCAATATACAAATTGTATTTAGATTGCAGATGCTTTCGCTCTGCATTTGTCTACTTTGTTAGCACTCTTTATCTCTGAGTGCTAAGCTATCATAACCCAAGAGGGGCGAAAAAGCAAGAGGAACTTGTCATTTTTTCCGTAAATTATTTGTGAACCGGGCAAAGCCTGGGATTAATACGTGCCTGGCGCGGTGGTTTTCGTTGCTGCCCTGACCCGCTCGGTGACGTTACAGATCTAAAAATTGCAGTTTGGCGAGCAGCTGCACAGTACACTTGCCTCCCTCTCTGAGGGAGGTGGCTCGCCGTAAGGCGAGACGGAGGGAGTGTCCTATCGACTTTACGACACTCCCCCAGTCAAAAATCAAAGATTTTTGCCAGCC
>JAFXAV010000068.1 GCA_017516785.1 Oscillospiraceae bacterium | reverse complement strand
CATTTGGATAACCTCCATTGATCTTGTTTGTAAGCGGTTGCCGAACCTTCTTACAACTCTATCATCGGAGGTTTCCTTTTTCTACGCATAAGTATAACTTTTTTGCACCACCTGCATAGCAGGTGGTATTCTTTAGACAAAAAAGCCGCCGGTGCGATGTCGCACCGGCGGTTCGTTCTTTTATTCAAGGACGTGTTCCAGACCCATCTGCAGAATGGTCTTCACATGGTCATCCGCCAGAGAATAGAGGACATTTTTGCCCTCCCGGCGGTATTTGATCAGATGCATCTGCTTCAGGATGCGAAGCTGATGGGAAATGGCGCTCTGGCTGATCTCCACGGCTTCGGCGATATCCGTGACACACAGCTCCTGACGGAGCATCAGAAGAGAAAGGATATGCACCCGGGTGGGGTCTGCAAAACCTTTGAAAAGCTCCGCAATCTGTTCCAGAGTCTGCCTGGGGGGAATTGTATTCACTTCCGGGTACCTCCTTTCAGAACATTTCTTATATTTTAGCCCAAAATCCGAAAACTTGCAACCTTAATTTTCCCGCTGCTTCAGCTCCGTTTCAATGTCGGAGAAAGAAGCATATTCGTAGATTCCTTCGAAGGGATAAAAGCCTGTGATGATTTCGCCCCGGCTGTTGACGTAATTGCTTATCTGGCGACCGGCTTCAAAATCCGCTTCCGTATGGAAACAGACGTAGGCATCGAAGCCATCCTTCTGGGTGCCGCTCTGCTGGGTGTAGCTGCGGCGTCCCACCAGGAAGCTGGGGAAGTTGAAATCCGTCAGGTAGCTTCCTTCCACCTTGCCGCCCAAATCATAGTAATTGGAGGCATAGACCAGGGTTTCTCCGGGCGCAACGGCGCTGGGCAGAAACTGATAAAGCTTGTGCTGGTGACCGCTGAGGCAGATGTCTATTTCCATCTGATTCAGAAGCTCTGTCCAGCTTTTCCGGAATCCGGCAAAGAGACCCTCATCGTCCACAAAGACAATGGGGATATGACAGAGGGCCATCCGGTATCGGTAGCTTTCATGCGCTCCGCTTTCCAGAATCTTTTCCATCATCTCGGACTGCTCCTGGCGGTAAAGGTCAAAACGGGCAGTGCCGTAATACTCCCACCAGTCGTCCTCATGGTCTTCGCCCATGTCCAGCACCACTGCAAACACATCGTCATCGCCCAGGGTGACGGTATAGGCATAGCTCTGATTCTTGCTGCCCACGTATTTGTACAGCACTTCCGAATACTCGCCCTTGATTTCGTGGTTGCCCCGGGCATAGATCACTGGAATCTCACCGCCGGTGATGCCATGAGCCAGCTCGTTGGCAAGCTGGGCATCCTTTTCCGTCTCCACCATGGAGACCAGGTCGCCCAGCAGCACAATGAAGTCCGTATCTTCCTGCTCTGTTGCTGCACAAATTGCTGCATCCACCGCCTCATGAACATCGCTGATGGCCACATGGCGCAGTCCGTCAGAGGAATCCACCGGCCGGAATGCATATTCCTGAGAGATGGTTTCGCCGGTGTAGCCGCCGAAGGGACCCCGATAGATCATCTGCTTGGCGCAGACTTTGTAGCCGCCGGCAGCGTCCAGAACGGTCTGGGACACTTCCACTTTGTGAACTCTGTCAACAGACCGCATAGAACCGGCATAGAGATCATAATAACATTCGCCGTCGATTTCCACCCAGCAAATCGCGCTGTCGGAGGTGGAAAACACGATCTGATAATCATCTTCCACGGCGTAGACCACCGCGCCGTAGGTAAAGTCGCAGGGCCGCAGCTGATAGCCGATGACCACAGCCGCCAGCACCACCGCCGCCACCAGGGCGGTTTTCAGCAGATTCTTACCGCGGATGGGAAAATACAAAATCAGTGCAAAAGCGAGAATACAGCCGGTCACGGCCAGAGATTTCCAGAAGTGAACCAGAATGAACCGCAGATAGTCCTTTGCGCCGAACTGAATCACCACCAGCGCGCCAACTGCCGTAATCAGGCCGATGACAAATCCGGCAATTGCGGGCCATCTGCGCTTCTTCCAGGCAACCAGACCAATCAGGCCCAGCGCCGCGCCGATCCAGGACAGAATGCAGACCATCACCGGAAGATTCATAATCAGGAAAGTGGGGTTGATGTCCGCGCCCAGGAATTTGGAGATGCCGCTGTGGTTGATCCGCAGGGCCACCCAGAAAAGGGCGCTGACCAGCTCCAGCAGAAATGCCGCAGCAGGAAAGATATATGTCCTCTTTTTCATATCAGTCCTCCAGTGCCGCCTTCAGGGCTTCAGCAATGGGCAGCATTTCCTCGGGAGTCAGCTTTTCAACTTTCCGGTCGTAGGTCAGAAGGCCGTTGGTCTCGTCCTCCACGTCGGAAACCTGGGTGTAAATGGCGGCACAGAGGCCCCGTTTCACGCATGGAACGACCTGATCCATATAAAGGGACTGGAAGGCCTTCACAAATTCGCCCCGATCTTTGTACTTGCCGTAGCCGTAGGTATCGTCAGAATTAAAAGAGTTGCCCGCCACCTTGAAAGAATAGCCGCCGAATTCGGAGATGACCAGAGGCTTGCTGCCGCCCTTCTGGTTGATTTTGCGGAAGTACACATGACGGCTGTCCACATCAGTCTTCTTCTGGCGGAACCAGCCGGAGGTGGTGTCGATGAACCGGGTATCATCCAGTTTTCTGAACTGTTCATAGACCTGGTCGCTGTCAAACTGTCCCCAGCCTTCGTTGAAGATGGTCCAGTAACAGATGCTGGGATGATTCTGAAGCTGTTTCACCGTTGCTTCCATGCCCATGAGGAACCGCTTCCTGGTCACCTCATCCCGGCGAATGAACTTGTCGGGGAATTTCTGGAACGCCAGGGAAACAGTAGGCAGGGCGGTATCTCTGATGTAGTCATACTTACCGTTATTGACCATGTCCTGGAAAACAATCATACCCAGTTTGTCGCACTGGTAATAGAATTCCTCCGGCTCCACCTTGATGTGCTTGCGGAGTACATTGAAGCCAAGGCGTTTCATAGCCAGGATATCCTCAGCATAGCATTCCGGATTTGCGGGAGTGAAGATGCCGTCAGGCCAGTAACCCTGGTCCAGGAGGCCGTGGAAGAAATAGGGTTTGCCGTTGAGGCACAGCCGCTGATAAGCGCCCACCTTTTTGATTTCAAGGCTGCGGATGGCAAAGTAGGACTCGATTTTGTCCTCCTCTGCTTCCAGAGTGAACTCATAAAGATGGGGATCCTCAGGACTCCAGAAATGAGGATTTTCAGGAGCAATGGTCACTTTGCCATTTTTCAATTCGAAGCTGCCCAGTTCCGGAACAGTAACGGTTCCGTACAGTGCAGGTTCGACGGAGATGGTGACGGCTGAACCTCGATTTTCGATATGGAGTTTTTCCACATAGCTTTCCGGCACACTTTCCAGCCACACACTCTGCCAGATGCCGCTGACGGGGGTATACCACATGCCGCCCCGCTTCAGTGTCTGCTTGCCGTAGGGCCAGGTCTGGTTGGTGAGGTCATCGAAGCAGCAGATCTGCAGCCGGTTTTCTGGCATCAGATACTCTGTAATATCAAAGGAAAATGCCTCATAGCCGCCCTCGTGGAAACCCACAGGCTTGCCGTTCAGGAACACATCCGCCCGCTGGTCGGCGGCGCCGATGTGCAGGATCACACGGCCACGGTTGAAGCCTTCCGGCAGCACAAAACTTTTGGTATAGGAGAGGATGCCGCCCTCATCGAAGTGCTTTCCGATGCCGGACAGGCGGCTTTCGGGGCAGAACGGCACACGGATGTGGCCCAGGTTTTCATAGTCCACGGAAAATTCCCAGCTGCCGTTGAGATTCATATAGGAATCTCTTCTCATCTGGGGACGGGGATAAACCTCCCAGGGAGTGCCGGAGAGTTTCTCTCCGGCTTTTGTCATCAGATCAACCAGCATGGCTTTCCTCCTTCTTCAGCCGGAACACCACAGCCAGGGCGATCCAGATCACGATGGCAGCCACAAAAGCCGCCAGGAAAATATTCTCGTTGGGAACAAAGGATGTGGTGCCGTCATCATTGACGATGGTCTGGGCATTTTCCAGCACCTTGGCGCCGATGGCGGGGCCGATGATGCCGGGGATGAATACCTGGCTGAAAATCCGCAGGCCCTGGAACATGCCTGCCTTTTTTTCGGGGGTGTAGTCCCGGACCACAGCGCCGAAGATGGCCATGCCGGAGAGGTAGCCGCACATCATCAGCAGGCTGCCGATGAAGACCAGCGCGGTGTTTTTGAACAGATACAGCAGCACATAGCCCGCCATCAGAATCACAATGGTGGGAATCACAGAAGCCTTGAAACCCTTGTTATCATAGGTCTTGCCGTAGAGGGCAGTAAACACCGCAGCCAGGATAATGGCCGGAGCCATGATCAGAACGTAGTTGTCCATCTTCAGACTCACATTGTAGTAGAGGATCAGATAGGGCATGTAGGTCTGGATAGAGATATTGAAGATGGAGAAGGCAATCAGCGATGCATAGAGGGTCTTGTTGGACTTGATGACAGCGGGACGGAAGCCATAGAAGATGTTGGCAAAGTAATGGCTGTTCTCCTCGCACTTCACGGCGGTATCTTCGATCAGGAAAATGCCCACAATGCCGATGACTACCACCACCGCGCCGATGATATTGAAAATTGCCACCCAGCTGGAGGCCTCATCCAGATTAAAACCCATGAAGCCGCCGAAAACAACCAGAATGGACACCAGGGGCATCATGGAGTTGATTCCTTCTGCCGCACCACGATTGGTGGAGTCGGTGGACTCGGTGAGCCATGCGTTGAAGCAGGCATCGTTGGCGGTGGAGCCGAAGAAGGTCATGACGCAGTCCAGGATGATGGTCAGACTTACGCCCACGGAAGCGGCAGATGCCACAGCCGGGAACAGGGCGTTGATCACATCAAGCCGCACCAGGGAGAAGCTCCAGATGGTGATGCCCCAGAGGATATAGCCGCCGCAGATGAAGAGCTTACGCTTGCCCACCTTATCGGACCAGGCGCCCATCAGTAGGGTCGTGATGGTGGCAGCCGCCGCACTGGCGCCCACCATGGCAGAGATGGCATCAGCAGATGCATTGAACATTTTATAGATGAAGACGTTGAAATACATGTTTTCAACCACCCAGGCCACCTGGCCCGTCAGGCTGAAAATCACCAGCGCCCACCAGAACCGGCGGTTATTCTTGCTTTTTTCCATAGGTGTACACACCTTCCCATTATTTGATAGTTCGATTTTACCATCCGGGACAAATACTGTCAAGAAATCCGCAAAAGTAAGCTCTGAAGGCTTGCTTTTTCCATCTCTTCTGGTATAATCGCGGAAGTATCAAAGGAGGAACTACAATATGATTCATTTGCTTCTTGCGATTATTTACATATCTTTCATCAGTCTCGGTCTGCCCGACGCCCTGCTGGGCGCCGCATGGCCCATCATGTGCCTCGAATTTGACGTTCCGGTATCCTACGCCGGCGCCATCTCCATGACCATCGCCGCAGGAACCATCATTTCAAGTCTCCTGAGCGACCGGCTGACCCATAAGCTCGGCAGCGGCAAGGTCACCGCCATCAGCGTCGCCATGACCGCCGTGGCTCTTTTCGGCTTCTCCGTCAGCAATTCCTACTGGATGCTGTTTTTCTGGGCCATCCCCTACGGTCTCGGCGCCGGCAGTGTGGATGCCAGCCTCAATAACTACGTGGCCCTCCACTACGCCAGCCGCCACATGAGCTGGCTCCACTGCATGTGGGGTCTGGGCGCTTCCGTGGGTCCCTATATTATGGGCTGGGTTCTCACCGGCGGCCAGAGCTGGAATATGGGTTACCGGTACATCGCTTTCATCCAGATCGTCCTCACCGCCGTGCTGTTTCTGAGCCTTCCCCTCTGGAAAAACCGCACCGCAGACACTTCCGGCGAAAAGATTGAAGAGAGCAAACCTCTGAGCCTGAGGGAGATTTTTGCGATCTCCGGTGCAAAAGAGGTCCTCATCGCCTTTTTCTGCTACTGCGGCGCAGAGCAGACCGCCATTCTCTGGGGCAGTTCTTACCTCGTCATGTACAACGGCCTGGACGAAAACACTGCCGCAGGCTTTGCAAGCCTTTTCCTGGCGGGTCTGACCATTGGCCGCGGCTTAAGCGGTTTTCTGACCTTCAAATTCAATGACACCAACATGATCCGCCTGGGTCAGGGCGTTATGATTCTTGGCATCGTGATCATGTTCCTGCCCCTGGGCGTCTGGGCAACGCTCATCGGCCTGATGCTCATCGGTCTCGGCTGCGCCCCTATCTATCCCTGCATCATCCACTCCACCCCCGATCATTTCGGCGCGGAGTATTCGCAGGCCCTCATCGGTGTGCAGATGGCATCTGCCTACATCGGCATTCTGCTCCTGCCTCCCCTGTTCGGCCTGATTGCAAATCACATCAGCGCTTCCCTGCTGCCTGTGTATCTTGCCGCCATCACCATTCTGATGATTGCAATGTGCGAAAAGCTGAACCGAAAGAACCACGGCTGATATTTTGGGACTTGCGAAATGGGGCGAAAAGCGGTATACTGTATAGAAACTTATGCAGGAGGAAACCTCAATGTTCAAAGACAACAAGTTCACTGTCATGGCAGGCGGCAAGGAAGTCGTCTGTGATGTGCTGTTCACCTTCCACTCCAAGGAGACCGGCAAGGATTATCTGGCCTTCACCGACCATTCCAAGGACCGCAGCGGCAACCCCAGCGTGTTCTACGGCACCTATGACCCCGACGCAGCCGACATCTCCCTGGCTCCCATCCAGACCCCCCAGGAATGGGCAATGGTTCGCGACATGATGAACACCCTCCACGAAGAGGCTATGACCGATATGCGCAAGAAGCTGATGGAAGCCCATCAGGCTCAGCAGGAACTGGCCGAAAAGGAAAAGGCCGAAGAGACTGAGGTCAAAGAATAATACAGTTAAAGCCAAGCTGCTTTTGCAGCTTGGCTTTTATCGTTCTCCGTTCGGCATTTGCAACTTATCGTTATTTATTTCCTCTGTTTCTGAGAAACCCGATTGCCAAAAAGACGGCGCTGACAATCAGAAGCAGCGCAAACAATATGAATTGAACATTTCCATCCAGGCATTGTTCCCAGTTCTGGAAATCCACCTGATAGGGCTTGTTATCTGGTGAGCCAAACAAGGCTGCTATCACATGATTCGCACAATAAAGCGTAACTCCAATGACTGCGGTACAGATTCCTGCCTTAAAAAATGCGTTAATCTGGAGTATACATATTAACGTACAGAAAATCGCGGGCGCAAAGCCGTATGCAGCCATCAGAATTGCCTTGATGAGGATAAACGGCTGCCAGATGCGAATGTGCATCATCATCAAAACTGTCAACAGAAATGTGACTGTAAAAGAAATGATGTATTTATAGCGCGCGTAATTTGTTTTTGTCAGCAAAACAGGTACAAACACCAGCACATAACCCATCAAGACACCGATAGCCGCAGTTAAGAACCAGGATAGCCCGCTGGTGTATACCGCGCAGGTAAACAAAAGCAGGCAAATTGACAGATACGTTGAAACAGAAAAAGCAAGCAGCTTCTTCGTCTCAAAAAAGCCGGTAATAGTGGGTACAAAGGTAAAGGCGCAAAGGAGTGCGGCCAATACAACAAAGAACCAGGAAAGCGTATGGTTTACTGCAAGATTACAGATAAAACAGGTTATCAGTGCAACGCCATAGGATATTGTTGGAATCCAGAACCAGGCATCACGAATGATTCGGAACTTCCGCGCTTCCTGCTTCATTCTTCTTGTGTCCATGTCGATGGACGCAGTAATCAATTCATGTTCACTGATATCCAGAACACGACAGATGTCGGCAATCAAGGTAATGTCTGGAAAAGATATCCCGCGCTCCCATTTGCTCACTGCGCCCTCAGTAACATACAACATCTCCGCCAGGTCTTTTTGTGAAAGGCTTTTTTCTGTTCGTTTGCTTCTTATGAACGAACCAAAGGTTTTTTTATCAGTCATAGCAGTTCACCTCTGTCCATTATTCTACGGTAATAACGAAAAACCGTCAATGGACTGTTAAGCCACCCCCCTTTCGAAACAAGAAACAGGCACAACAAATCAAAATCTGCTGTGCCTGTTTACTGTTTTCTTACTTTTGATATCTGCCCTTGCGGCCGGGGGTACCGGGCAGCAGTTTATGGGCCAGCAGATTGCCGATCACTGCGAAGAGAACGCCCAGGATGACAGATGCGATAACATCGGTGGGATAATGGACGTACAGGTACAGCCGGGAGAACGCAATCAGCACCGCCAGGATCATGGCGGGGATGCCCAGCTTCTTTCCATTCAGCAGAATCACCGTGGCAGCCTCAAAGGAAGCAATGGTGTGGCCGGAGGGGAAAGAGAAATCGTGGGGCGTTTTCACAAGCAATGTGATGGTGGTGTTCAGGAACTCGCTCTGATAGTCATAGGGCCGGATGCGACCAATCAGCGGCTTCAGGGTGATGTTGCAGATCACAAGGCCAAAAATCAGGGCAAAGGCCATGCCCAGGCCCGTCTTCCGGGTCTTGGGGATTGCCATCATGATCAGGGCACAGGCAATCCAGAAGATGCCGCCGTTACCCAGCATGGTGATGTAGGGCATGATCTTATCCAGAACAGGATTTGCAAGATTGGCCTGGATCCAGTCCAGAATGGGCAGGTCAAAGCCTTCCGCCAGAATGGCGAAGAAATTTACAAACATGGAGTTTCTCCTTTTTTACTTCTTGTTCTTTTCGGGAGCAAACACCCAGCGCTGCTGGAACATGTAGCTGACGATGTACAGCACCGTCATCACAACAGCATAGATCAGGGTCCGCAGACCGGTCTGATGGTCACCGATACCAAAGAGGCCATAAACGCCCTGGGTCAGCAGAGCCTGGGCAATCAGCATGGGCAGTGCCAGACAATAATAGCGCAGCAGCGCCGCGCCGGTGGAAACCTTGCTCTGGAAAACCACCTTCTTGTTCATGAAGAAATTGAACAGGGAGGATACAGTCCGGGCACAGACAGTGCAGACAACGGTCAGGACAGCACCCACCAGAGTATTGCTGAGAACAGAAGACAGCAGCGCATAGAGGCCGTTGTCAATGAGGGCGCTGAGCAGGGACACGATGGTGTACCGGAAGAAATGGACCAGGATCAGCTTGTAGATTCTCCAGGAATCCCGGATGGGATGGAAATGGGAACTGGCGTTTTCCTCGATGTAGACGGTGCGGATCTTCACCTCATCGAAGGGGATGTTCTTGGCCTGCATGGCCAGCAGCATGTTGGTTTCGTACTCAAAACGGTCGCCTTCCACGCCCAGCAAGGTCTTCATATCCTCCCGGGAAATGGCCCGCAGGCCGGTCTGGGTATCGGAAATGGTCATGCCAACGAAAATCTTGAAGACCGCTGAGGTGGTCTTGTTGCCGAAGCTGCTGCGGGCAGGAACATCCTTCTGGTCAAAGTCACGGACGCCCAGGGTCAGGCGGCCGGTTTCCAGCAGATGCTCAGCGCAGGCACGGCAATCCAGCTTGTGGTGCTGGTTGTCGCCGTCCACGGTGATGACACCGAAGCCATCGGGGCGGTTCACCAGGAACCAGTTGAAGGCAGTCTTCAGGGCAGCGCCCTTACCACGGTTCACCGCATGGTGCAGCAGGGTGATTTCAGGATGGGCATTGGCTGCATCATAGAAATAATGCATCTTCTCGGGCTTGCTGCCGTCGTTGATCAGAATAATGTGGGAAAAGCCCACTTCAAGCAGGCCCTCGATAACCGCATGAAGCTTTTCATCGGGATCCAGGGAAGGCAGAACCACGGAAATTCCGGACAGATCTTTCATATGTATTCATCTTCTTTCAAAATGTGATGTGTGCATTTCAAATCTATTTTAATATACCATATTCCCGGGAAAATGCAATAAGAAAACCGCCCTTCAGGGGCGGTTTTCAAGATCTTAATAACGTCTGTTTCCCTTCATGGAGGTCTTGCTGAACTCAATTCTCTGGCTTTCGTAAAGACCGCTGTTTCCGGACAGGACGAAGCAGATGACGCAGATCAGGGCGAAGAGGTACAGATTGGTGCTGCCGAACATCTCCACGCTCAGGACGATGGTGGCCACAGGAGAGTTGGTGGCGCAGCAGAACAGGCCGATGAGTCCCAGAGCCGCTGCAAGGCCTGGATCGATGCCCAGAAGGCCGCCCAGGACGCAGCCGAAGGTGGCGCCGATGCAGAAGGTGGGAACGATTTCGCCGCCTTTGAAGCCCGCTCCGAGGGTCACAGCAGTGAAGAGCATTTTGAGGATAAAGGAGTACCAGTCTGCCTCTCCCCCCACAGCTGCCAGGGCCATGTCCATACCAGCGCCGTTGAACCGCTGATCCCCCACCAGGAAAGTCAGGAAAGCAACGATAGCACCGCCGGCGGAAATCCGCAGCCAGATATTGGGAATGTAATGCTTGGCCAGATGCTCTGCCTTGTGGAAGGTCCAGCACATGATGACACCCAGTACGGAAACTGCCGCTGCCAGCACCATGAACCGCCAGGTGGTGTCCAGGGTGAATTCCACACCGATGGTCAACTCATAGGTTTCAGGATGGACACCCAGAACCAGTGCGCCCAGGCTTGCAACGAATGCAGACAGATAACAGGGAACCAGCGCGGGAGAGAAAATTCTGCCCACGGTTGCAAATTCCAGCACGAAGATACAAGCTGTCAGTGGGGTGCCAAAAAGTCCTGCAAACACGGCGCTCATGCCGCTCATGATCAGAACGCTTCGCTCATACTCATCCAGCTTGAAAATCTTTGCGATTCCGGAAGCAACAGAGCCGCCGATCTGCAGGGCTGCGCCTTCCCGTCCGGCGGAGCCGCCGAAGAAGTGGGTAATGGAGGTGGAAAGGAACACCACCGGCGCCACCATGGGGTTGATGGGCTTGTCTTCCAGAATTGCTTCAATGATTTCATTGGTTCCCCGGTTACCAGGCATGCCGAAAATTCGGTACAGCGCAATAGTCAGCAGACCGCCAATGGGCAACAGCCAGACAAGCCAGGGGTACTCCCCTCTTACATCCGTCACAAAGTGGAGGGCATAGTGAAACACGCCGCCCAGGAAACCGCCGATGCAGCCCATCAGGATACCCAGGAAGCCCCATTTGAAGAAGGTCTTCACATAGCGCTCCGGGTGATGCCGTCTTTCAATCTTGTTCATAGTTCACCGCTTCTTTCCTTGCAATTTATGGATACATTTTACCATAAATGGCATGATTTGCAAACAAAAAACCTCCGGATCAGCGGAAGCTGTTCCGGAAGCCTTATGAGTTAAGTATTGGTTGTTAACAGTCTACAGTCAAAGCTTAGCCAGCCAGGAATGCGAAACGGATGATGAAGACGATGACGATGATCACGCACAGAGGGTGAATCTTCTTGACCTTGCCGGTGAACAGCTTGATCAGGATGTCAGTCAGCAGACCGAATGCAACACCGTTTGCGATGGAGTAGGTGAAAGGCATGAAAACGATGGTGCAGAATGCGGGCAGAGCGTTCTCCATGTTGTCGAAGTCAATACCCTTGATGGAACCCATCATCAGGACGCCAACATAGATCATGGCAGGAGCGGTAGCTGCGGAGGGGATAATAGCGATGACGGGAGCCAGGACGATAGCAGCCAGGAAACACAGAGCAGTGGTCAGGCTGGACATACCAGTCCTGCCGCCTGCAGCGATGCCAGCGCCGCACTCGACGACGGTAGCGACGGTGGAGATACCGCAGCAAGCGCCGGCGACGGTGGCGATGGAGTCACACATCATGGATTCCTTCATGTACAGAGCGTTGCCGTTCTCGTCAACCAGACCAGCCTGCTTGCATGCGCCCAGCAGAGTGCCCAGAGAGTCGAAGATAGTGACCAGCAGGAAGCTGATGACCAGGATGATGACTGGGAAAATGCCGTTCTTCATCATATCAGTGAAGTCAACTGCCAGGAAGGAAACATTGGCGAAGTCAACGAACTTCTGGCCGATGTTCATGTCGAAGTTTGTGAAGCTGGTGACACCCAGGGGGATGCCAACGATGGTAGCGACCACGATACCGATCAGGATGTTGCCGGTGATCTTCTTAACCTGCAGAGCAGCCATAACGATCAGACCAACGATCGCAACAATGGGGGGGAACACGGTGGTAGCCAGATCAGCGCCGTCCTTCCAAGCTGCGAAGTTAGCCAGGCTAACCAGGGTACCGGCGTTGGCAACAACGATACCAGCGCTTTTCATGCCGATGATGGTGATAAACAGGCCGATACCGGCAGTCATAGCAGACTTAACAGAATCGGGAATTGCAGTGACCATGTTCGTACGAACGCCGGTGACGGTCAGGATCACACAGATGATACCGGACACCAGGACGATGGCCAGGGCGCCGCCGTAGCTGTAGCCCATGCCTGCGATAACAGAGTATGCGAAGAAGGAAATCAGACCCATACCGGAAGCCTGGACAAAGGGAACCTTTGCATAGACACCGCACAGGAAGGTACCGATGAAGGCACCCAGACAGGTGGCGATAAAGACACCGTTCTTGATGGCATCAGCGTTCTCGGTGACAACACCGCCGACGATACCGGGGTTTGCGATGAGAGCATAGGCGATGGTAACAAAGGAAGTGATACCAGCCATGAACTCGGTCTTCATGTTGGAACCGATCTTGGTTACACCAAAGAACTGATCCAAGCGACCACCTTTTGATGCTTTGCTCATAAATTTTCTCCATTTTATAGGATTTTTACCTCACTTTTTTATCGAGAGGCATTGTGACTTGTCAGGTATACAGCAAAAACGATTCGGTTAATGTCACAATTTGAAAAGCCGAAATCCACTGGGGAACAAGCTATAAAGGAAATGCATTTCCCAAAACGCAGGCTTCTTCTACAACACAAGGGCTTTGCGCCCGTGAGAAAATCCGGTCTTTGTGTCAGCTGATTCCATTTGACACAAAGACCATACACCCTCTATTCTGTAACATCATAACATGGATGCCCATTTTTGTCCATCACTGTTTTCACACTTTGTTAAAAATTAGTTTGTCGTATTTTATGGTTCAAATCTGTCATCAGATAACAAAAACCGCAACCTGATGGTTGCGGTTCTTCATGGAGCTGCTAGCCAGATTTGAACTGGCGACCTCATCCTTACCAAGGATGCGCTCTACCGGCTGAGCTATAGCAGCATCTATAAAAACTGCCGGGCGGGATTTTGCTCCCGACGAGGCAGATATTTTTGAATGGAGCTGCTAGCCAGATTTGAACTGGCGACCTCATCCTTACCAAGGATGCGCTCTACCGGCTGAGCTATAGCAGCATTTCCATCAGGCGTGTTCCCACGCGACTTGCATATAATACAACATTCTTTTCCGTTTGTCAAGAATTATTTTTATATTTCCAAAACTTTTTTTATTCTCTTCAAACAGACAAAAAGGACGCGCCGCTTTCGCAGTGCGTCCTTTCAATATTATCCTTAAACCGGATTACACCAGCTCGATGACTGCCATTTCAGCAGCATCGCCACGACGGGCGCCGGTACGGGTCACTCTGGTGTAGCCGCCGTTGCGGTCAGCATACTTGGGAGCGATCTCGTTGAACAGCTTGTGAGCGACGTCTTCCTTGGTGATGAAGGACAGAGCTCTGCGGTAGTTATACAGGCCGCCCTTCTTGCCCAGGGTGATCATCTTCTCGACAACAGGCTGAACTTCCTTGGCGCGGTAGAAAGTGGTTTCCAGCTTGCCGTTCTCCAGCAGGTCGGTAACCTGCTGACGCAGCAGAGCCTTTCTCTGAGTGCTGGTCTTACCCAGCTTACGAGTGCCGAACATGAACGTTTCCTCCTTCTTGAAAGGTTAAGCTAAGCTTCAATTAGTTGTTGCTGCCAGAATCTTCGCTGGCGAGGGACAGGCCCATCATTTCCAGCTTCTTCTGAACCTCGTCCAGAGACTTCTTGCCCATGTTACGGACCTTCATCATGTCCTCGCCGGTCTTGTTGATCAGATCAGCGACGGTGTTGATGTTGGCGCGCTTCAGGCAGTTGAAGCTGCGGACAGACAGATCCAGCTCATCAATGGTCATAGCCAGCTTTGCATCGGGCCGATCGGTGGTCTTCTCCACGACGGTGGAAGAAGTAGCGACGGTGTCAGACAGGTTGGTGAACACAGTCAGATGGTCGCTCAGGATCTTGGCGCCGAGGGAAACGGCATCCTTGGCAGTGATGGTGGAATCAGTCCAGACCTCAATGGTCAGCTTGTCGAAGTCGGTCTTATCGCCGACTCGGCAGGGCTCCACCGTGTAATTCACCTTCTTGACAGGAGAATAGATGGAGTCGATGGGAATCACGCCGATGGGCATCTGGGCATTCTTGTTCCGGTCGGAAGAGATGTAGCCGCGGCCCTGGGACAGGGTGATTTCCATGTTAAAAGTGGCGTCGGGACCCAGAGTGCAGATATGCAGTTCAGGGTTCAGGATTTCAACCTCAGCATCGGCCTTGATATCACCAGCGGTGACCTCACAGGGACCGACAGCGTCAATGTGCACGGTCTTAATGCCGGTGCAGTGCAGCTTGGGAGTGATCCGCTTGACGTTCAGCACGATCTCAGTCACATCCTCGGTGATACCGGGCAGAGTGGAGAACTCATGCTGCACGCCCTGGATCTTCACGGAAGTTGCTGCGTAGCCGGGCAGGCTGCTCAGCAGGATACGACGCAGGGAGTTGCCCAGAGTCATACCATAACCGCGCTCCAGAGGCTCAACGACATACTTGCCATAAGAGGGATCCTCGGGAGTATCCAGACAAGTGATGCGAGGCTTTTCAATTTCTACCATGAATCAAAACCCTCCTTCTTAATTGTGTGGGGCGGGATACGCCCCACTTGACAAACATGCGAACAAAAAATACAGGGGATTGATTACTTGGAGTACAACTCGACGATCAGGTGCACAGCGATGTCGAAGTCGATATCCGCCTTAGTGGGCATAGCGATGACCTTACCGGTCAGGTTGGCAGCATCGCGGTCCAGCCACTTGGGAGCAGCAACGAAAGCATCAGCTTCCTTCAGTGCCTTGAAGAAGTTGTTGGAAGCGGACTTTTCGGAAACAGCAATCACATCACCATTCTTGATCAGGTAGCTGGGGATGTTGACGCGGTTGCCGTTGACAGTGAAATGACCATGGTTCACCAGCTGGCGAGCCTGGCGGCGGGAGTTAGCGAAGCCCAGACGATAAACAACGTTGTCCAGACGGCGCTCGACGAGAGTCAGCAGCTCTTCGCCGGTGTTACCTGCCATGCGGGAAGCCTTTTCGTAGTAGTTACGGAACTGCTTCTCCTGGATACCATAAACAAACTTGACCTTCTGCTTCTCGGTCAGCTGAGTAGCGTACTCAGACTTCTTGGCTCTTCTCTGGCCACCGGGGTTCTTGTTGGAAGTCTTGTTGTAACCCATTGCGGCAGGAGAAACGCCCAGAGTTCTGCAACGCTTCAGAACGGGCTGCATATTCTTAGCCATAATTCAATATTCCTCCTATTGCAAAATCAGACGCGACGGCGCTTGGGGGGACGGCAGCCATTGTGAGGAATGGGAGTGACGTCCTTGATGGAAACAACTTCCAGACCAGCGGACTGCAGGGCGCGGATAGCAGCCTCACGTCCCTGGCCGGGACCCTTGACATAAACCTCAACGGTCTTCAGGCCACAGCCTTCGATGGCTGCCTTGGCGGCAGTCTCAGCAGCAGTCTGTGCTGCGAAGGGAGTGGACTTACGGGAGCCACGGAAACCCAGACCGCCGGAGGAAGCCCAGGACAGGGCGTTGCCGTTCAGGTCAGTGATAGTAACCATGGTGTTGTTGAAAGAGGAGCGGATATGAGCAGCGCCCTTTTCAATGTTCTTGCGCTCGCGACGGCGCTTGATAACCTTCTTAGTAGCCTT
>JAFXAV010000067.1 GCA_017516785.1 Oscillospiraceae bacterium | reverse complement strand
GGCAAATAATTAAGCCGCCCCCGGAGGGGGCAGCCAGTAATCAATTGCGGTTGTCGAACCATTCATGCGTCTTAAGACGCAGCTGTAATAGGCCCTTATAGGGCCTGTGCAAGCCACCGGCTATGCCGGTGGTCTTGACTAATTGATTTATGCATTCAGATATTGCTCCCAAAGGAGTTTCTCAGGCCATCCGGTGGTGTCGAAGGCATCCCGGATGCAGCGGCAGTAGTAGGATAGCTTTTCCTGAAGGATGGGCGCATCCTCAAATATCCAGTTTCCGTACTCGCTCATGGCATATTCCATCACTCTTGCCCGGTCCTCCGTGGGGCTGATCATGGAATAGGAGTCAATGAAGGATGTATTATCATCCATTTCCTGCAAAACGGAATAGTCATAACTGTAGCCATCGAACCATTTGGGGTTCAGGTCCAGCCACCCGGTCTCAGAGTACAGGGCATCTTCCCGCTGCCAGGCATCCCATTGCAGAAAACTGTCGATGACATGAGAGAATTCATGGTAGTAGCATTGCAGGTCCATATCGTCGATATCAGCGACGATCAGATAGTGATCCCACATTTCTTCGGTAAAAGCTGCATAGCCATCACCGCTGCGGGTACCGCCGGTGGCGATCAGATCGGAAACCAGCTGGATCTGAATGGTACGGATGGAATCATGGCGGATCTGACGGAAGAAGTCTTCCGGATAATCGCCCAGAGCGTTTTCCAGCAGATCCAGTGCATCCACGATTCGATTATAGTCCGTCACAGTGGAGGCTTCAAAGTCATTAAACTCCGTTTCGCACTGATTACCGCAGAGAATGGTGACACCGTATTTGTCGCTGAGCTCCCCACAACGGGTCTGCAGCGCAAGTTCCTCTTCCGAAGGGGCGGGAATCGGACTGAAGGTCAGATCTTCTACATCCGTTCCCTTGCTGATATCCCAGAAAAGAAGCCGAATGTTGTCATCATAGCCGCTGACCATCTGGAAATATCCGCTATGTACTTCGCTCCAGATGGGCAGCATGCCATAGTAACTGCCGTTTTCGGAAAGAACACAGGATGCGATGGCTTTTCCTTCGCCGTTGAAGAGATACTGTGTGGTGCTGTCTTCGGTGGTTGCCAGAATATTGCCGTCTTCCAGAGGCTGCAGGTAATAGGTCGGTGCTTCTATTTCTATGGTTTCTGAACCGGGTGTACTGAGTCTGTAGGAGTAATGCTCGTTATACTTGCTGCTGAGACAGAGGTCACCTACAATTTGAACAGAATCGTAGCCGAAGCTGACCTCATTGTGGGTCAGCTCACCGGTATGAAGATTCAGCCCGGCGTAGGAAGGGGCTCCGGAATTTTCCTCGTAGTATTCGAGGGTCAGATTACCGGATTGATAGCCGTAAATCATTACTTCACCGCAGCCGGGAAACAGTTCTCTGCGCTTCCCTGTTGCAAGGTCAATGGAAATGAACCGCAGATCCATATCCTGGCAGTAAAGTGTCTCATTTGCATCCATGTACCAGGTTCCAAATTCATATTCCTGTTCCCAGCGGTTGGTTTCCTGGAGATTTTTGTCGAGCTCGATGATGGTACCACCCTGGCTGTCGCATAGATACAGCTTATCCCCCAGAACCTGGGGCGAAACATAACCAGTCATCGGGATACCTTCCTGAGCGGTGACGGTGCCATCATCCAGTTCAACAACGCACAGTTCCAGATAAACAGGGTCCAGAAAATGTGAATCTACGCTCCAAAGAAGCAAATCTCCATCAAGTTCCGCGCTCATGCTGTAATGGATGCCGCCTGGAATGTTTAGGGGAACTTCCATAAGATGTCCTTCTTTGTCCCAGCTTCTGCCATATTCACTTACCCAGTCGATTTGAGACTCATTGGGCGGCGCAACCGTTTCATCAGGAGCGGTTTCCAGACCGCATCCTGTCAGCAGAAGAAGTATGAGAATCAGAAGAATCAGTCGTTTCATGGAATCATCCCTCCTTTGGTTCGAGTATACCATGGGATACAAGGCTATGCAACAGAAAAGAGGTGCACACCACTGGTATGCACCTCTAAACTGATTTAGTTAAGCCATCTTCTGCATGGCAGCCAGGCTCTCTTCCAGCTGGGTGATCAGATCTGCGGTTTTTGCAGCCTTTTCACGTTCAGCGGCGACAACAGCCTCGGGAGCACGGGAGATGAACTTCTCGTTGCTGAGCTTGCCGTTCAGGGAAGCCAGGAACTTCTTGTTCTTCTCCAGCTCCTTGGTGATGCGCTCGATTTCCTTGGCAACATCAACCAGCTGGCCCATGGGGATATAGAGCTTTGCATCGGCGGTGGTGATGGTCACCATGCCGTCCAGATTCTCAGGTTCTGCGTTCAGCAGGGTCACCACGTCAGCATAAGCCAGACGCTGCAGGAAGCCTTCGCCTTCGGTAAAGACCTGAGGCTTGGAAGTCAGAACGTACAGAGCAGCCTTCTTGCTGGGGGGCACGTTCATCTCGGTACGGCGGTTACGGATGGCGCGAATGGCGCTCATGACGGACTCCATCTGAGCCTCTTCAGCCTTGAATGCCAGCTCTTCCTTGTATTCAGGCCACTTGGCGACGATCAGAGCTTCGCCCTCGTGAGGCAGGCTCTGCCAGATTTCCTCGGTGATGAAGGGCATGAAGGGATGCAGCAGGCGCAGGGTCTGATCCAGAACGTAGACCAGAACCTGGATGGCGGTCTGCTTGCGGTCGACATCGTCGGAGAACAGACGGGCCTTGGTCATTTCGATATACCAGTCGCAGTAGATGTCCCAGATGAAGTCGTAGATCTTCTGGATGGCAACACCCAGCTCGTACTTATCCATGTTCTCAGTGACTTCAGCGATCAGGTTATTCAGCTTGGACAGCACCCACTTGTCGGCGATTTCCAGCTTGGAAGCGGCGGGCAGCTCGTTCTTGGCGCCCTCTTCCAGGTTCATCATGACGTAGCGGGAAGCATTCCACAGCTTGTTTGCGAAGTTACGCATAGCCTCGCAGCGCTCCACGTAGAAACGCATGTCGTTGCCGGGAGAGTTACCGGTGACCATGTTCATACGCAGGGCATCGCAGCCGTACTTTTCGATCATTTCCAGAGGATCGATGCCGTTGCCCAGGGACTTACTCATCTTCCGGCCCTGATTGTCACGGACCAGGCCGTGGATCAGAACGGTGTGGAAGGGAGTCTTGCCGGTGTGCTCGCAGCCGGAGAAGATCATTCTGGCAACCCAGAAGAAGATGATGTCATAACCGGTGACCAGCACGTCGGTGGGATAGAAGTAGTCGAGGTCCTGAGTCTTTTCAGGCCAGCCCAGGGTCTCGAAGGGCCACAGAGCGGAGCTGAACCAGGTATCCAGAACGTCCTCTTCACGGGTGATCTTGGCGCTGCCGCACTTTTCACAGGCGCAGACATCCTCGCGGGAAACGGTGATGTGGCCGCACTCGGAGCAGGTCCAGGCAGGAATCTGATGGCCCCACCACAGCTGACGGGAGAT
>JAFXAV010000066.1 GCA_017516785.1 Oscillospiraceae bacterium | reverse complement strand
GGCAAATAATTAAGCCGCCCCCGGAGGGGGCAGCCAGTAATCAATTGCGGTTGTCGAACCATTCATGCGTCTTAAGACGCAGCTGTAATAGGCCCTTATAGGGCCTGTGCAAGCCACCGGCTATGCCGGTGGTCTTGACTATGCTTTTTTCGCTTTCAGGTGGCCTCTCAATACATAGTAGACACGCACCCCTGTGGAAACCAGCAGGATGCCCACGGCCATGACACCGGCGATGGATGCGGTTTCCGCGCCCTTCTGCCAGGCCATATCCATGTTGTTCTGGAGGATGTAACTGGTGGTGTAGTAGATGCCCGCGCCGGGAAGCAGGGGGAATGCGGAAACCACCAGATAGGAAAGGGCGGGGTACTTGCGGACTCTTGCCATGACCTCGGAATAAATGGCGGCCACGACCGCGGCCCAGAAGTTGGCGCCCACTACACTGACACCCATCCTGATGGCAATCAGATAAGCTGCCCAGGTGATCAGACCGCCCAGAGCTGTGAGCAGCACGCCCCAGCTGTGGATGTTGAAATAAATGGCGAAGCCGATGCAGCCGATGAAGCTGACGATGATGTGGGGGAGGAAAGAATACTTCACGATTTCCGCGCCGCCGGGCTGGCCCCAGATGGGAATGGTCACCTGCCAGGCTGCGGCGGTACCCAGGGCGATGGCGACGGCGATCATGATTACCTGCACCACTCTGTTGATGCCGGAATTGGTGTCGCCGTAAATCACATCACGCATGGCGTTGGTGAAGAGAAGTCCGGGAACCAGAATCATCAGCGCGCCGATGATGACGGTGTCCACATTGTCCGTAAGACCAAGACCTGCGATGATGTAGGCAGTCAGGGCCATGAAGAACGAGGAAATAATCGTATCAAAGAAGGGGTTGGCTTTCAGGTCACTCATAACCTTTCCCACCAGGCCCAGAACAATGCCGCAGACAGCGGCCCAGAGGCCGTCAACAAAGGTTCCGCCGAAGAACAGGGAAAAGCCGAAGGAACCGATGGCATCGCCCACCAGCTTCATGGGCAGCTTATAGGCCCGGCAGGTGGATTTGGTATCTTTCAGCCACTGCATGGCTTCTTCCGGCTCAGGTTTTTCAGCGCAGATCCGGCGGCTTAGGGCGTTGTAGCGCTCCACGGATTCCATATTGTTGCCGTGGTAGCCGATGCGGCGCATGCGGGTAATGGGTTTGCCGCTGGGTGTCTCAATGCTGACTGTCAGACAGTTGGTGATGGCAAAGCTCTCGGATTCGATGCCGTAGGTTTTCAGTACCCGGTAGATGCTGTCCTCCACACGGAAAGTCTCGGCACCGCTCATGGCCAGTTCATAGCCCAGCTCCGTTGCCATATCCACAAGCAAATAGTAGTCCATAATATCCCTCATTCGTTGGCAGATATATCATTTTCAGTATATCATATCACGGCGGATTTACAAGAAAAAAAGCGCCCGGACAGGGCGCTTTTTGTATGGTAGGATTTACTTGCGGACGAAGAGAACGCCCAGAGTGCCGGGGCCGCAGTGGCAGGAAACGGTGCAGCCGGCGGTGGTTTCGTAGATGTTTTCGAAGTTGCCATACTCGGCAACAGCCTTCATGACACCTGCGTAGCACTCATCGGAGACAATGGTCTGGGTGACGAACAGAGTGGCGGGGTCCAGGTCCTCGCGGCCTGCCAGGCGGTCCTTGACGTAGTTCGCCAGGCACTTGGCATAGTTGCCGCGGTACTTCTTTACAACAACCATCTTGCCGTCCCGAACTTCGATGCAGGGCTTCAGGTTCAGCAGGTTTGCGCCCAGCGCGGCTGCAGAAGAGCAGCGGCCGCCCTTGACCAGATAATCCAGCTTGTCCACCAGGAAGCTTGCTTCCACCTTGGAGGTGTAGGCATTCAGCTCCTCGACCAGAGCATCCAGATCGGTGGCAGTATTTGCCAGCTCAGCGGCCTTCAAAACCACCAGACCCTGGCCGGTGGAGAGGTTCTTGGAGTCGATGATGCGGACATTGGGGAAATCCTCGGAAGCCAGGCAGGCGCTCTGATAACAGGTGGAGAAGCCGGAGCCGATGGTTACCAGAATAACGCCGTCGTATTCGGAGGCGTACTTTTCAATGACTTCCTGATACTCGCCGATGCTGTTGGCTGCGGTGGAGCAGAGGGGGCCGCCGGATGCCACATGGGCGAAAATGTCGGAGGGGGTGATGGACACGCCGTCTTTATACTGCTGATCACCCTTGACAACGGTCAGGGGAACAGAGGTGATGTCGAATTTTTCCAGAAGTTCGTTGGACAGGTCACAGGTGCTGTCAGACAGAATCTTGATTTTCATAAACAATACTCCTTAAATTATTAGTTGGAAGAGCAGCAGGATTTGCTCATCATAAAGCAGTTGGGTTCCAGGTCTTTGCTCCGCAGGTAGCCGCTGCCCCAGTCCCGCATGGCAACCAGAATGGGCATCAGGCTATTGCCAAGCTCGGTCAGGGAATATTCGACTTTGGGAGGAACCACAGGGAAGACTTCCCGGTGGATCAGGTTGCTGGCTTCCAGCTCGCGAAGCTGCTGGGTCAGCATTTTGGGGGTTGCGCCGTGGATCACTTTTCGAAGCTCGGAAAAGCGAAGCTTTCCTTCGGAAAGGTGCCAGAGGATCAGTGCCTTGTACTTTCCGCCGATGAGCTCCAGGGTTGCTTCCACGGGGCAGTTGGCAATATTCAGCATAATTACCTCCATAGTACCTAAAAGGATACTAATGCACAAAAATGTGCATACTTGTGTTTTTTATATCTGATGGTAAAATAGTATCACAAGTATGGATAGCAGTCAACAGAATTGTTGCTGTTTTGTTTAAGGAGGAAAGCCATGAAGCTGAAATTCAATGTCACCGGCATGACCTGCGCTGCCTGCTCCGCGAGAGTGGAAAAGGTGACAAATACCACCGCCGGTGTAAAGAAAGCAGAAGTCAATCTGCTGGGCGGCAGTATGACGGTGGAAGCGGAAAGCGAAGCCGTTGCTGCGGATATCATCAAAGCCATTCAGAATGCCGGTTACGGCGCAGCTCTTGCCGGAGAAAAGGCACCCAAGAAAGAAGAACCCAAGCAGGACAATTCCATGAAGGAAATAAAGAAGCGGATCATCGGTTCTGCAATCTTCCTGGTAATTCTGATGTACTTTACCATGGGTCATATGGTGGGTCTGCCTGCGCCCCACTGGTACCACGGTACTGAAAATGCCCTGGTTGCGGCATTGCTTCAGTTTTTCCTGACTCTGCCTGCGGTGTACCTAAACCGCATCTACTACATCCGCGGTTTCAAATCCCTGTGGCATCGGGCACCCAATATGGACAGCCTGATTGCGGTCGGTTCCGCCGCCTCCATGATTTACGGCACTGCGGCCCTCTTCATGATGGCAAACGCCATGGGCGAGGGGGAGTGGGCAACCGTGGAGCATTACAGCAGCAACCTCTACTTTGAGTCCGCTGCCATGATTCTGACCCTGATTACCCTGGGCAAATTCCTGGAAACCCGTGCCAAGGGCAGAACCGGCGATGCCATCAAAAAGCTGATGGACCTGAGTCCTAAGACTGCTCATGTGGTTCGGGACGGTGTGGAATCTGAAATTCCCGTGGAAGAAGTCCGTGTTGGCGATGTGATCGTGGTCCGTTCCGGCGGCAGCATCCCTGTGGACGGCTTAGTTCTCAAGGGCCGTGGCGCTGTGGATCAGAGCGCTCTCACCGGCGAAAGTGTTCCTGTTGAGAAAAAGGTGGGCGACACTGTGGCCGCTGCCACCATCAACACCGAAGGTTACCTTGAATTCCGTGCTGAGAAGGTGGGCGAGGACACCACCCTGTCCCAGATTATTCACATGGTGGAGGAAGCGGGCGGTTCCAAGGCACCCATTGCCCGTCTGGCTGACAAGATCGCCGGTGTCTTTGTACCGGTTGTCATGACCATCGCGGCAGTCACCTTTGCAGTGTGGATGATCATCGGCGGCGATCTGGAATTCTCTCTCACCAACGCCATTTCTGTGCTGGTCATTTCCTGCCCCTGTGCTCTGGGCCTTGCCACTCCCGTTGCCATCATGGTCGGCACCGGCCGCGGCGCGGGCATGGGTGTGCTATTCAAGAACGCCGAAGCACTTGAGAATCTTCACAATGTCAACACCGTGGTGCTTGACAAGACCGGTACACTCACCACTGGTAAGCCTGCGGTTACCGATGTGATCCCCAACAGCATTTCCGAGGTCCAGCTTCTCAAAATTGCAGCAGCCATCGAAAAGCGCTCTGAGCATCCCTTTGCCAAGGCAATCCTTGCAAAGGCCAAGGGCCTCCGTGTGGGTGAGGCTTCGGACTTTGAAACTTTGCCCGGCAGAGGTGTCAGCGGCATCGTGGATGGCATCCGCTACTTTGGCGGCAATGAAAAGCTGATGGCAGAGCACGGCATCACCGTTCCCCACTATGAGGAACTGGCAAAAGAGGGCAAAACCCCTCTGTACTTTGCATCTGAAAGCGGTCAGTTCATCGGTGCCATTGCAGCAGCCGATGTGCTGAAGGCCGACTCCCGGGAGGCTGTGGAAGCCATGAAGAAGCTGGGTATCGATGTGGTGATGCTTACCGGCGACAATGAGCAGGTGGCAAAGGCCATTGCTTCACAGGCGGGTATTGACCATGTGATTTCTGATGTGCTGCCCGGCGACAAAGCAGGCGCTGTAAAAAGCTTGCAGACACAGGGTAAACATGTTATGATGGTAGGAGACGGCATCAACGATGCTCCCGCTCTGGTCACTGCCGACGTTGGCATGGCCATCGGAGCGGGTACCGATATTGCCATCGAGTCCGCGGACGTGGTGCTGATGAGCGGCAGCCTTACCGGCGTCAGCGATGCGGTGCGGCTCAGCAAGGCGACAATTCGTAACATCAAGCAGAATCTGTTCTGGGCATTTTTCTATAACTGCCTGGGTATTCCCGTGGCAGCCGGTGTGCTGTCGCCCATCGGAATCACCTTAAGCCCCATGATTGGTGCTGCAGCCATGAGCTTCAGCTCCGTGTTCGTGGTTACCAATGCTCTGCGGCTGCGGTATTTTAAAGTCCCTGAAAGAAAATCCATCCAGGAAGAGATTCCTGTGATTGAGAAAAACGAGGAGGAAGAAACTATGGAAACTGTTATTTATGTCAATGGTATGATGTGCCCCCACTGCAAGGCAAGAGTTGAGCAGGTCTGCAGGGGTATTGCCGGCACTGTGGACGCAGTTGTGGATCTGCAGGCAAAGAACGTCACCGTCACCGGTACTGCCGATGTGGAAGTTCTGAAGAAGGCAATCGCTGACGCAGGCTACGAAGTAGTTGGCTAATCGGTCCGATTTATAGGACTTGTATACTGGTAATATATAGCCATCAAGAAACGAAAGGTTGATGGCTATGTATTCCATGCGTTATGTTCGCGGTCATATTCAGGTTTACGACAGAAACGGCAATTTCCTGTTCTCCGCAGACACGGAGCGGGAAGCCAGAGAGGAACTTCAGGATTATGAGGAATTTGCGGCTTGATATTTGCTATGACGGCACCCGTTACCGGGGGTGGCAGAGGCTGCCCGGCAAGGATGATACCATTCAGGGCAAGATTGAAACCACTCTGTCACGGATTCTGGGGGAACCCATCGAAATCAGCGGCTCCGGCCGGACTGATGCAGGAGTTCATGCCAGAGGACAGGTGGCGAATTTCCATTGCAAAAGCAATATGAGCGCCCGGGAGATTCTCGAGAACCTTCGCAGGTATCTTCCCGAGGATATCGGCATATATTCCTGTAAAGACTGCTCCGAGCGGTTCCACGCCCGGCTGAATGCAAAGGAAAAAACTTATCTGTACCGTATCTGGAATTCTGATACTCCCTGTGTCTTCGAACGGAAATTCGTAACGGTTCTGCCCGAACATCTGGATATCGAAGCCATGCGTTTAGCTGCAGAACATCTCATCGGCGAGCATGATTTTTCCGCATTCTGCGGCAATCCTAAATTCAAAAAATCCACAGTCCGCTACATCCGCTCTCTGGAAATTCAGCAGTGCGGTGAGGAGCTTCGGATTATGGTCACCGGCAACGGATTCCTCCACAGCATGGTACGCATCATCGTGGGTACGCTCATCGAAGTGGGCAGGGAAGCCCGGTCTGCTGACAGCATCCCGAATCTCTTCGGCGGCAAGCGGGCGGAAGCAGGCTTCCTCGCACCGGCTCAGGGACTGTGCCTCCAGGAGGTATACTATTGAATATTCAGATTTTTGGAAAATCCAAGTGTTTTGATACCAAGAAAGCCGAGCGGTATTTCAAGGAACGGCGGATTAAATTCCAGTCCATCGACCTGATCCGTTTTGGCATGTCCGGCAAGGAGTTCGACAGTGTCCTCCGTGCCGTGGGCGGTATAGACAACCTCATCGACTGGGATTCCAAACACCCGGACATCACCCTGATGAAATACATGGATGACAAGAGGGCGAAAGAGGACAAGGTTTTTGACAATCCTGCCCTGATGAAAACCCCCGTGGTACGAAACGGCAAGCAGGCTACCTGCGGCTACTGCCCGGAAGTCTGGGCCAAGTGGGAATAACTCCATATGAAACAAAAGCAGCTTTCCGAAACGGAAAGCTGCTTTTTTATTTCATGGATGTTTAGCAAAATCTTTGTTGCAAAATTGAAAAAGGAATGGTATAGTAGGGAGGTATTATGGCCGGATTTCTGGATTTTGCCAATAAAATCGTCTGGGGCGCACCGGCATTGGTGCTGATTCTGGGCGTGGGACTCTACCTCAGTATCCGGACAGGCTTTGCCCAGCTGCGGCTTTTTCCGAAAGCACTGCGGCAGTTTTTCCGCAGATTCCGGCAGAAAGAAACTGATGATGGTGTGTCACCTTTTCAGGCCCTCTGCACTGCTTTGGCTGCCACGGTCGGCACCGGCAATTTGGTCGGTGTGGCGGGAGCCATTGCCCTGGGTGGCCCGGGCGCTATCTTTTGGATGTGGGTCTGCGCGACTCTCGGCATGGTCACCAAATTCGCAGAAGCCACCCTGGCGGTCCGCTACCGGGTGAAAGAAAACGGCGAATACCTGGGCGGACCCATGTATATGATCCGAGAAGGCCTTCCGAAAGGCTTGGCATGGCTTGGATGTGTTTATGCTTTTTTCGGCGTGATTGCTGCTTTTGGCGTTGGAAACGCCACTCAGATCAATGCAGTCGTTACCGGTATCAATCAGGTGGTTTGCGCCTTCGGCGGCGAAGAAAGCGTCCGCCGGAATCTGGGCATGGGCATTCTGCTTGCCTTGCTCATCGGCTCTGTGCTGCTGGGCGGTGGGAAGCGCATAGGACGGGCGGCGGAACTTCTGGTTCCCTTTGCATCCTGCGCCTATCTGCTGCTCTGTGCCGGGGTTCTGATTCTGAGAGCTTCTGCAATACCTGATGCATTCGGAGCCATTATCCATGGAGCTTTTTCGCCCAAAGCGGTGACCGGAGGTACGGTGGGATCTTTCTTTCAGGCCCTTCGCATCGGTGTGTCCCGGGGCGTCTTTACCAATGAAGCTGGGATGGGTACCGCATCCATCGCCCATGCGTCGGCGGAAGTAAGCCATCCTGCAGAGCAGGGGATGATGGGTATTCTGGAAGTTTTCCTCGATACCATTGTCATCTGCACCATGACGGCACTTGTGATCCTCTGCAGCAACGTTCCTGTTTCCTATGGAACCGATGCGGGAGCGGAACTGACTTCCGGTGCTTTTATTTCCGTATATGGAGAGTGGGTCAGCATCGTTCTGGCAGCTGCCCTTTGCTGCTTCGCTTTTGCAACGGTTCTGGGCTGGGGCCTTTACGGTATCCGCTGCGCCCAGTTCCTTTTTGGCGAAAACTGCGCCAAAATCTTCTGCCTGCTGCAATGCGGTATGGTTATTTTAAGCTCGGTGATGCAAACCGGCATCATCTGGTCTCTTGCCGAGACTGTCAACGGCCTGATGGCCATTCCAAACTTACTCGCACTGGTCGGCCTGTCTCCGGAAATCCGGAAGCTGACCTTCGAATATCATCACTTATGCGGCCCCGGGGCCGCCGGAGGTACTTATGAGAATCTCAATCAACGCAAACCGCTGTCAGCCTTCTCCCATGCGAAAGTTCCATCCCTTCGCACTGGAAGCCAAGAGACAGGGTAAGAAAATCTATCATCTGAACATCGGCCAGCCTGATCTGCCCACCCCCCAGGCTTACTATGATGCGGTGCGCAATTTCTCCGCACCTACCCTGGAATATGAAGCATCCCCCGGTATGCCCATCCTGATTGATGCCATCCGTCGCTATTATCAGACTTTGGATGTGTACCTGGATCCCCGGGATATCCTGATCACCACCGGCGGCAGCGAGGCACTGCTCCTGACTCTGCTGAGCATTCTGGATCCCTACACCGAGGTCATCATCCCCGAGCCTTACTACCCCAACTACACCACCTTCGTCAATGCTGCCGGCGGTTTTATCCGCGCCCTGCCCACCAATCCCTGGGAAGGCTACCGTTATGCAAACAAAGAGCGGATTGAGAGCCTGATCACCCCCAATACCCGCGCCATCCTGGTCACCAACCCCGGCAATCCCACCGGTGTTGTCCTGAGCCAGGAAGAGATGCGCATGATTGCGGACATCGCCAAGAAGCACAATCTGTTCCTGATCGCTGACGAAGTGTACCGTGAGTTCTGCTACGACGATAAGTTCGGTGTGCCCACCATGGCAAGATTCCGCGATATCGACGAGAATCTGGTCATCATCGACTCTGTCTCCAAGCGGTTCTCCGCCTGTGGCGCCCGTGTCGGCTGCGTGGTCACCCGCAATCAGGAGCTGCAGCAGGCACTGGTCAAGTTCTGCCAGTCCCGTCTGTCCGTCGCAACCATCGACCAGCTGGGCGCAGCCGCTCTGTATGATGTGGATCCTGAGTTCTTCCGCCAGTCCAAGGAGGAATACAAGCTCCGCCGTGACACCGTTGTCAACTGTCTGCGCCAGATTCCCGGCGTGGTGGTGGAGGAACCCATGGGCGCTTTCTATGTCATGGCAAGTCTGCCTGTTGACGATTCTGACAAGTTCCAGATGTGGCTACTGGAGCAGTTCGATCACAATGGCGACACGGTCATGTTTGCCCCCGGCGCCCCCTTCTATGAAACCCCCGGCAAGGGCACCAACGAGGTGCGTATTGCCTATGTCCTCAAGTGTGAGGAACTGGAGCGGGCCATTGAAATTCTGGCAGAAGGCATTGCCAGATACCAGCGGGAAGTCATGAAAGTGGAATCCATCGAGACCAAGTAAATAGTAAGCGGAGGGAAGCATTTGCTTCCCTCCGATTTTTTATGGCATGTCCAGAAAACTGAACCACAGGTGCTTCGATTCTGTTTTTTCGTACCGGGTAAGGCCGGAACCTACGGAGTAGGTCAGGGAGTAGACCTCGTCCACATCTCCTGCAAACTTCATACCATCCACTTCCTCATAAGGGGTCACGGCTTTCAGCTTGTGGATCTGGTCCACATGTCCGGTTCTGTCGGCATCGGTATACTCCAGCATGGTCATCATTTCCCCGGTCAGATACTGTATATGGACACTGGAGCCATAAACACAGATTTCCATAATCTCGGCATCTTCAGGGATGATGGAATCCAAATACGGATGCACATCCTCAAAGTCAAAATGGGTAAAATTCTGGGAGTCATCGCTGAAAGCATCCCGGAATATGTCCACTTTCAGAATGGAATTTGCAAGCTCTTTTTCTCCAGTGGACGGTCGGTACCGGGAATCGTAGGTGTCGATTTTCTCCACAGCCTTCAGGAAGGTTTCCGCGGTCAGGTCGTCCGCAAGCCAGGGGTCGCCGCAGAGGGAGAGCAGATAGCCGCGCACAATGGGGTAATTATCTTTATAGAATGATTCAAGCAATGTATCCGCCCTCCTTTCTTTTGTCTATTATACAATAAAAAAGAGGATTCGTTACACCAATCCGGCGGAATCTTTTTGATTGCTTGACAAAAGGCCATCCTTGATGGTAAGATGTATAAGTAAAATCCTGCGTTGAACGGAAAGAGTAGCAAAACTCAAATCCTCAGAGAGCCTGGGTCACCGGCTGAAAGCCCGGGCGGAAGCGGTTTGCGAAAGTGCGTCCGGGAGCAGACAATTCCATATCGAGTGATAAATGAGAGTGGAACCGCGAGTATGTTTTACCCGCCTCTTGTACGATACTGTACAAGAGGCGTTTTTCATTTCATAAATTATTATTGGAGGAATTCAATATGTATCTTTATAACTCTGTATCCCACAAGAAGGAACTGTTCGTTCCCAACAATCCCGATATCGTCAAGATGTACACCTGCGGCCCCACGGTGTACCACTATGCCCACATTGGCAACCTCCGCAGCTACATCATGGAAGATGTGCTGGAAAAGGCTCTGCGCTATGTTGGCTACAACGTCAAGCGCGTCATGAACATCACTGACGTGGGCCATCTGGCTTCCGATGCCGACACCGGCGAGGATAAGATGGTCAAGGGCGCCAAGCGGGAGAACAAGACTGTCATGGACATCGCCCGTTTCTACACCGAGGCTTTCAAGGCTGACTGCGAAAAACTGAACATCAAGTGGCCCGATGTTGTGGAACCTGCCACCAACTGCATCGACGAGTATATCCACATGGTTCAGACCCTGCTGGAAAAGGGGAATGCCTACTTTGCAGGCGGCAACGTCTACTTTGACACTTCCACTCTGGAGAAGTACTACGTCTTCAACGACCACAACGAGGAAGACCTGGACGTGGGCGTCCGCGAAGGCGTTGAGGAAGACACCAACAAGCGCAACAAGAATGACTTTGTTCTGTGGTTTACCAAGTCTAAGTTCGAAGACCAGGCCCTGAAGTGGGATTCTCCCTGGGGTGTCGGCTATCCCGGCTGGCACATCGAGTGCTCCTGCATCTCCATGAAGCACTTGGGCGAGGATCTGGATATCCACGCCGGCGGCATTGACAATGCCTTCCCTCATCACACCAATGAGATTGCCCAGTCCGAAAGCTTCCTGGGCCATAAGTGGTGCAACTACTGGTTCCATGTCCACCACCTGAACACCGAAGGCGGCAAGATGTCTAAGTCCAAGGGCGAGTTCCTGACCGTCTCCCTGCTGGAGCAGAAGGGCTACGATCCCATGGCTTACCGCCTGTTCTGCCTGCAGAGCCACTACCGCCGCAACCTGGTCTTCTCCTGGGAGAACCTGGACAACGCAAAGATCGCCTATGACAAGATGATCGCCAAAATCGCTACCTTCAAGAATGAGGGCGAAGTGGATGAGGCAGCCCTCAAGAAGCTGCAGGAGCGTTTTGTGAACGCCCTGAACGGCGACCTGAACACCTCTCTGGCTATTACCGCCGTTTACGATGTTCTGAAGGCCAAGTGCAACGATGCCACCAAGCTGGCAGCTATCCGTGATTTCGACCAGGTTCTGTCCCTGAATCTGATTGAGGCAGCCGAGGCCCTGGCCAAGAAGCAGGCTGAGGAGGAAGCCGCCAACGCCGATCCTGAAATCGACGCACTGGTTGCCGCCCGTACTGAAGCCAAGAAGGCGAAGAACTGGGCAGAAGCTGACCGCATCCGCGACGAGCTGAAGGCCCGGGGTATTGAAATCATTGACACCCCCCAGGGCGCCAAGTGGAGAAAAGTATGAAACTGATGATTCTTGATGGCAACAGTGTCATCAACCGGGCCTATTTTGGCGTCAAACCTCTGACCACCCGGGAAGGCCTGTACACCCATGCCATCTATGGATTTTTGAACATTCTGGAGAAAATGGAGAAAGAAGAGCAGCCGGATGCCATCTGCGTTGCCTTCGACCTCCATGGCCCCACCTTCCGGCATATGCAGTACGATGGCTACAAGGCCACCCGCCACGGCATGCCGGAGGAACTGGCCATGCAGATGCCTGTGATCAAGGACGTTCTGAAGGCCATGAACATTCCCATCTACGAATGCAAGGGATGGGAAGCCGATGATGTCATCGGTACCGTGTGCAAAATCTGTTCCAACAACGGCTGGGAGTGCGTCGTGGTCACCGGTGATCGGGACAGTCTCCAGCTGATTGATGAAAATGTCCACATCAAGCTGGTTATCACCAAGGCTGGTCAGACCAGTGCCACCCTCTATACCGAGGAAAAGTTCAGGGAGGAATACGGTTTCGAGCCCAAGCGGCTCATTGACCTGAAGGCCCTGATGGGTGATTCCTCCGACAATATCCCCGGCGTCAAAGGCATCGGCGAAAAGACCGCCAAGAACCTGCTGCTGAAATTCGGCACACTGGACGGCGTGTATGAAAATCTCGCCGACCCTGCCATTAAGCCGAAACAGCGGGAGAATCTGACCAACTATAAGGACGATGCCTACCTTTCCTATGACTTGGCAACCATCCGGCCGGAAGCCCCCATCGACTTTGAGCCGAAGGATGCCATCGTCATGCCCTATAACCGCCCAGCTCTTTACGACCTGTTCCAGAAACTGGAGTTTGTCCGTCTGATTGACCGGTACGGTCTTCGGGGTGCTGAAATGGAAAAACCCAAGGCGGAAGTGAAGTTTGTGGCTCTTCCCAAGTGCGACGAAATGCCTGCAGGCGGCCTGGACTGTGCTGTGTATATTGCAGTGGACGGCAGTCTCGGCGTGGCTTGGGAAAAGGGTGTCTGTACCCTGACCCCCATGGAGGTCCAGATGGCCTGCGACTGTTTGCTTGGCCGCATGAACTGCATCTGCCATGATATGAAGTCCACCATGCACCGGCTGGACGAACTGGGTCTTTGCTATGGCGGCTTTACCTTTGATACTGCTCTGGCGGCCTATGACCTGAATCCCTCCCAGTCCGACTATCCTGTTTCCAAGCTGGCTACCACCTTCCTGGGAACTTCCGTGGATGACGGCGATGCCGCTGCCTGCGCGGAAGCCCTTTGGCATCTGAAGCCTGTTCTGACGGAAGAACTGGAAAAGCAGGGGATGACCAAACTCTATAACGAGATTGAACTACCCCTCTGCTCCGTGCTGTACCGCATGGAGTGCCTGGGCATCGATATTGACCGGCAGC
The DNA here is from genome assembly GCA_017516785.1 of Oscillospiraceae bacterium. Next base: position 34,766 of record JAFXAV010000066.1, on the reverse strand, counting down.
AGCTGGTTCAGTTCGGCGAGATGCTGTCCCAGAGAATTTCCGACTGCGAGAAACTGATCTTCTCCTACTCTGACGGCCCCTTCAATATCAATTCCACCAAGCAGCTGGGCGAGCTCCTCTTTGACAAGCTGGGTCTGCCCCCGGTGAAGAAGACCAAGACCGGCTACTCCACCAATGCAGATGTGCTGGAAAAGCTGAAGAACAAACATCCGATTATCCCTGCTATCATGGATTACCGTGTCTTAACCAAGCTGAAGTCCACCTATGCCGATGGCCTTCTGAAGGAAATCGGCGCCGATGGCCGTATCCACACCACCTTCCAGAATCTGGTGACCGCCACCGGCCGCCTGTCCTCCACGGAGCCGAACCTGCAGAACATCCCCGTCCGCACCGACCTGGGCGCGGAAATCCGGAAGATGTTCATCCCCAAGGAAGGACATGTGCTGGTGGATGCTGACTACAGTCAGATTGAGCTGAGAGTCCTGGCCCATATTGCGGAAGATGAGAATATGTGCAATGCCTTCCGGGGCGGCATGGATATTCACACCGTCACTGCATCCCAGGTCTTCGGCGTTGCTCCCGAGGAAGTTACTTCCCTCCAGCGCCGCCATGCCAAGGCCGTCAACTTCGGCATTGTCTACGGCATTTCCGAGTTCTCCCTGGCAGAGGATATCGGCGTTTCCCGCTATGAAGCCAAAGCCTATATTGAAAACTATCTGACCAATTACCGGGGCGTTCGGGCATTCATGAAGAATGTGGTTGCGGAAGCCCGGGACCGTGGCTACACCGAAACCATGTTCGGCCGCCGCCGCTATATCCCGGAGCTGAAGAGCAGCAATTTCAATGTCCGCAGCGGCGCCGAGCGAATGACGCTGAATACCCCCATTCAGGGCACTGCCGCTGACCTCATCAAGCTTGCCATGATCCGGGTGGATGCCGCTCTGGCGGAAAACTATCCGGAAGCCAAGTTGCTGCTGCAGGTTCACGATGAACTGATCGTGGAATGCCCTGAGGAGATCGCGGAAGATGTAGCCAAGCTCATCAGCCATGAAATGGAGAATGTGGCGAGTCTGAATGTTCCCCTGACAGCGGAAGCAAAAATCGGAAAGAGCTGGTACGAGGCAAAATGATGGAAATTGTCAGAATGAATGAAAGCCATGTTCTTTCCGTGGCTGCAATTGAAAAGGAATGCTTCGGTCGGGAAGCCTGGAGCGAGCGGAGCGTGGCAGGAGAACTGACCAACAAGCTGGCCCTGTGGCTGGTTGCTGTAGACGGCGATGCTGTTGCGGGCTATGTTGGCTCCCAGACAGTCTGCGGAGAGACGGATATGATGAACGTAGCCGTCACCGCCAGCTATCGCCGACAGGGTATTGCAGAAAAGTTGGTGAATGCCCTGGTGGAAGAACTGAAGGCCATCGATAGTCATTGCCTGACCCTGGAAGTGAGAGCTTCCAATGCGCCTGCCCAGGCTCTTTATGAAAAGCTGGGCTTCACCCAGGTGGGCATACGGCCCAAATACTACCAGAACCCCAGAGAAGATGCTCTGATCCTTCGAAAGGAGTGGGACATTTGAATATTTTAGCTGTTGAATCCTCATGCGACGAAACTGCCGTGGCCATCGTCCGGGACGGACGGGAAGTCCTGACTGACTGCATTGCCTCCCAGGTGGCCCTCCACCGGGAATATGGCGGTGTCGTGCCGGAGATCGCATCCCGCAAGCATATTGAAGCCATTTACGGCCTGGCTGACCAGGCTCTTGAAAATGCTGGCCTGACCCGAGATGAGATTGATGCTGTGGCGGTTACCTATGCCCCCGGTCTTATCGGTGCGGTGCTGGTGGGCGTGAACTTTGCCAAGGCTGCAGCCATGGCCCTGAATAAGCCCCTGATCCCGGTGCATCACATCCGGGGCCACATCGCTGCCAACTACATTGCCTATCCCGATCTGAAGCCGCCGTTCCTGTGTCTGGTGGTCTCCGGTGGTCACACCCAGATCGTCGAGGTGGAGGATTACACCAAAATGCGGATTCTGGGCACTACCCTGGATGATGCTGCCGGTGAATGCTTCGACAAGGTGGGCAGAGTCCTCGGCATGCCCTATCCCGGCGGCGCTGCCCTGGACAAGGCTGCACAGCAGGGTGATGAAACGAAATACAATCTGCCCTGCGCCAAGCCTGGTGCCAATCCCTATGACATGAGCTTCTCCGGTCTGAAGACCGCCACCCTGAACCTGATCCATCATGCTGAGCAGGTGGGGGAGGAACTGGATATTCCCAGCCTCTGCGCTGCCTTCACAGCTTCCGTGTCCGAGACTCTGGTTCCCAGAGTGGTCCGGGCCCTGGAAGAAACCGGCTACAAGAAGGTTGCTGTTGCCGGCGGCGTAGCGGCCAATTCCAGAATCCGAAAGGATATCCTGGAAGCTGCGGGCAAGCTGGGAGCGGAAGTTTACATGCCCCCTCTGAAGCTCTGCGGCGACAACGGCGCCATGATCGGTGCTCAGGCCTACTACGAATATCTTGCAGGCAATGTGGCAGACATGAGTCTCAATGCCTACGCAACTAAATCCATTCTGGGCGAAGCCCTGTGAATAAAAACGGAAGACCATTATGGTCTTCCGTTTTTTCAACAGCTCCCAATGCATAAATGGGAGAAGAAAGGATTTTGCAAGGAAGTTTCATCTTAAGAAATGTTAAGAAAAGACAGGAAAAGATATTGTTCGACAGATTTTGAGGGTGAAGTTTGAAGTTCGGCCTGTTGATAAATCTGTGGAAAGTGTTGAATACTTTTTTGAATATTACCAAAATGTAAATTTTCTGAAAACCCATTAACTGGAAAAAGAGCAGCCCCCATATGAGGACTGCTCTTAATTTTTGGAAATTTACAGAACGATGAAGGTGCAGCCGCCGGGAGCAACTTCCACAGTGCCTTCCATGGTGACACCCTTCATTTCGGGCAGTTCATCATTTTCGCCCAGAACCAGTTCCTTGCCATTTAAGAGCATGGTGCGGGAACGCATCTTGCCATTGCCGGTGAGGGCGTAGACTTCAGCTTCCTTGGGCAGGTTCACAGTGGTGGTTTCGGTCCAGGAGTTGTTGATGACCAGATACACGCAGCCATCCTTGCCGTCCTTGCGGGAGTGGCAGAAGACATGGGCGCCTTCCCGGATGGGTTCGACGGAGTCATAGACGATGTCACCCATCAGCTGCTTCCACAGCAGGGTTGCAAAGTAGCTGGGACGGGGAACAAAGGTACTGTGCTTCAGCCAGCCATAGTCAGAGGAAGCCAGGGTGTTGTGGAAAATAACACCGTTGGTGACAGTGGAGAATTCGCCGTACTCGTTCAGCGTGCGGGGAACTTCCAAATAGGTGGAGGCCCAGGTATGACCGCCTGCACCGGCATCGCCGGATTCGGTGACCCACATTTCGCCGCCGGGACAGTACTTGTCCCGGTAGGAGCGGAAGCAGCGGGCGGTGTGACCGGCCGCACCCAGGTACTCTTCACTCATGGCGCCTTCAGCAGGAGTGAAGGCGGAGGGCATCATGGCGGCCATACGCTCGGAGACGCCGTTGTAGTAATGGTAGCTGAAAACATCCAGAGGTTCGCTGCAGCCATCCAGCAGGTCGGCGGTGGAGCAGTAGGCCATGACAGCGGCGATGCCTGCGGTGTCCATGCCGCCTGCGTCATTGGCCCAGGGATGGGGATTGCCCCAGGCATCCACGCTCATGGCGCCGGGATCGGTGTCGGAGGGGCCGACAATCTTGCACTCGGGGTAGTTCTCCCGGACCCACTTATGGAAAATATCCTGGTCACGGCGGAAGTCGGCAGGGGTATAGTTCTTGGGGAAGCCGGTGGCGGTGAGCATATTGGGCTCATTGACAAATTCCACAGCTTCGATGGGGCAGCCCAGCTCCTTGGACAGGGCAAAAATCTTTTCGGCCTGGCTGGGATTCCAGGGTTCATCATGGGAATGCAGACCATCGCAGTTGGCAACGGAGATCTTCAGCTTGCCGTCCACGGCCTTGACGAAGTTGCAGAGATTGATCCACTGCTGCTTTCTCAGGTGGTTGAAGTAGCCTTCGGGCATGCCGGTGTCGTCAAAATCATAGTAGGTTCTGGTTGCCCAGGTACCGGAAACACGGATCCAGCAGCTGCCCAGGGCCTTGGCAAGCTTGATCAGCCGGGGATTGGTAGTGTCGATGGGGTCATACCACTGGTGCATGGCAGCCATGCCCTTGGAGAAATCGGGAGGGGGAACCTGTTCGGTGCCGTCGATCTGGGCGTCGGTGTAGGCTTTCCAGAAGGTGCCGCCGGTGACTTCGGTCATTTCCACATTGTAGGAAACCATCCGGGGGTTCATAGTGCGCAGAACCTTCAGATCGGAAGGATTCAGGGTAACGGTAGTTGCCATTTTTTAATCTGCTCCTTTATTTTTTAGTCTATCCACATTATAAAACGCCCTTTTGTCTGAAACAAGTAACAAAAGGGCGCTTTTGTGTCGCTGGTTTTAAGAATAATTTGGGATTGGTTGTGATTTCTGCACAAAATAGATCAGTTTACCACATTGATGGGAGTGCCGTCCAGGAAGGCACGGATATTGTCCACGGTTACATCCATGATCCGCTGACGGGCTTCCACGGGAGCCCAGGCCATATGGGGAGTGATGATACAGTTGGGTGCGGTCAGCAGGGGATTGGGGTCGACGGGAGGCTCCTGAGAGACAACGTCCACAGCCGCAAAACGGACCTTGCCGGAATTCAGTGCTTCAGTCAGAGCGACTTCATCCACCAGAAGACCGCGGGAGGTGTTGATGAGAATCACGCCGTCCTTCATTTTGGAGATGGCTTCTGCACTGATCATGCCTTCCGTTTCGGGGAACAGGGGACAGTGGAGGGAAATGATGTCAGACTGGTTAAGCAAGGTGTCAAAATCCACATAGGGGGCGATTTCGGCAGCTTCGGGATACCGGGTGCGGCTGTAAGCAATGACGTTCATACCGAAAGCCTTGGCAATCCGGGCAACTGCCTGACCGATGCGGCCAAAACCGATAATGCCGAGAGTTTTGCCTGCCAGTTCAATCTGGTGGGTATCCCAGAAGCAGTAGAAGGGGCATTTTGCCCAGCGGCCTTCGTGAACGGCCCGGTCGTGATGACCAACCTGATGGCAGACTTCCAGCAGCAGAGCAAAGGTGAACTGAGAAACGGCATAGGTGCTGTAGGCGGGGACATTGCAGACAGGGATATTCCGTTTGCGGCAGGCCTCGCAGTCGATGACATTGTAGCCCGTGGCCATCATGCAGATCAGCTTAATATTGGGGCAGGCTGCCAGCACCTTTTCGGTAATGTAGGTTTTATTCAGCAGCAAAATGTCCGCATCGCCGATGCGGACGATGGTTTCTTCATCGGTATCGGCGGCTTTTTCAAAAGCTCTGACATCACCGAACTGCTTCACGGCGCTCCAGGTGGGGTCGCAGGGATTGAGGCCGTAACTGTCAAGAACAACGAATTTCATATAGGATTCCTCCGAATTTACAGAATCACGCTTGAAAAGCGCGGGAAGGTTTGATAGGATAGGGAAAAAGCATGGGGAGTTTGAAATGGAACTTGTTTATGTAGATGATGATATTCTGGTCTGCCTGAAGCCTGCGCGGGTACTTTCCACCGATGAGCCCGGCGGCGTGCCGGACCTTGCACGGGAGGCACTGGGAGACCCGAAGGCCGATGTCCGGACGGTCCATCGCCTGGATCGGGTGGTGGCAGGACTGATGGTGCTGGTAAGAAATGCCAAGGCCGCATCGGAATTGTCCCGACAGATCCGGGATGGGGAATTTGAAAAGGAGTATCAGGCAGTTGTCCATGGTACGCCGGAAGCTATGGAAGGTACTCTGAAAGACCTTCTGGGCCGTGACAAGGCCCGGAAGATGACCTTCGTGGCGACGGAGCCTGCGAAGGGCGTTCAGGAAGCGGTTCTCGATTACTGGGTTCTGGGTAAAACCGAGAACCTCAGCCGTGTTCGCATTTATTTGCATACCGGTCGTACCCATCAGATACGGGTACAGTTTGCCAGCCGGGGCATGCCTCTGGTGGGCGAGCGGAAATACTACGAGGGAAATGATCCCTGTGAGATTGCCCTTTGGTCTTACCGTTTAGGGTTTACCCACCCAAAGACGGGGAAGAAGATGGAATTCATCCATAATCCGCCGGAAATTTACCCATGGACGGAAGTCTGAAAGCATTATAGCACACTTGGCTGCAATTGGGAAGTGAGGCAGAAGATGAGCCACTATGATTTTTTTCAGAATCGGAAATGTGAGTATTTTCCCTGCCATGAGGGAGCTGATCCGGAAACCTTCAGCTGCCTGTTCTGCTACTGCCCGCTATATGCCCTGGGGGATAAATGTAGCGGAAGTTTCACCTATCTTGAAAACGGCATCAAGGACTGCTCCGGCTGTCTTCATCCCCATAAACGTGAGAATTACGGGCAGATCCTCTCAGAGCTTCCAGACATTATGGAGCTGGCGAAAAAAACTTGATTTTTCAGAGATTGGCTGATATAATACACAGGTTATACGGAGCAGTACTCAAGCTGGTCGAAGAGGCGTGACTCGAAATCTCGTAGGGCATGAAAGTGCCGCCAGGGTTCGAATCCCTGCTGCTCCGCCAAAAAGACACACCCCACATGGGGTGTGTCTTTTTTGATGGAAAAGGGATTCGAATAATCAAAAGCAATGCTTCGGTGAAGCGTTGCTCGCGAGGGCTTGACCGAGCGAAACCATAGTTTTCCGCAGAGCGGAAAACGCAAACGAATCCCTGCTGCTCCGCCAAAAAGATCCATCCCATCGGGATGGGTCTTTTTTCTTTCGAAAATAAATTGTACAGTGCCATTCTATGTGACAAAATATTAAAGAACAGGATAAAACTGTGGAATTTATTGGAGATGATGATTTGTCTGAACAAAAAAATACGGTCAAGCTGGAACTGATGGATATTCTGATTGGTATGACCATTGTGATTTGTCTGGTGTTTTGCCATGCGATGAAACGATTTGGCGTGAATGTGGAAGCCTTAGCTGTTACTACCGGCGCGCTGATGTGCGTGCAGGATACCACGAAGTCCGCCTGGACCACTTCTCTGACCCGTGTGCTGGGTGTTTTCTGGGGCGGTTTATTCGGCGTCATTGTGGTGCTGATGGACAATGCCATCGGTATTCCCGGAATTCTCTATCTGCTGTGCGGCATCAGTGTGATTGCAAACCTGCTGGTCTGCAAGTGCTTCAAAATGATTTACGTCCAGGCACGGGTCAGCTGCCTGACCCAGATTCTGGTAGTTCTGTGCATGGAAGGCGCTGACCGTCTGGAATATGCCTTTGTCCGATTCATCGGAAGTCTGGTGGGTGCGCTGATGGCACTGCTGATTACGGTTACTTTCGGCGCAATCGTCAAAATAGCGCGAAAATTATAAAAGGGGAGCGGCTTGAAAAGACTGCTTCCTTTTCATATTGCCCATACCCACATGGGTATGGGTATTTACTTTTTGGGTATATCTGCTATAATGAGAAAAAAGTATGGTTTGAGGCGGGGAAAACATGGCTAAGAATTCAAGAATCTGGATGCAGCGGCGAAAGCGCCTTTCTGAAATCATCGAAGTCGGCAGAGCCGATGACTGGATCAGCCGGGGCTATGATATTCTCAGTACCCTGGTTGTTCTGGTGAATGTGGCCGTGACCGTCATGTATACCTTTGACCGGCTGGAAGCAAGCTGCGGTGAAATACTTCTGAGCATCGAAGCTTTTACGATCTTCTTCTTTGCAGTGGATTACTTCCTGCGGCTCTGGACAGCCCGGTTCCTTTATCCCAGCTACTCGGAACCCAGAGCAATACGAAAGTATGTGCTTTCCTTTACCGGTATTGTGGATCTGATGTCCTTCATGACCTATTATCTGCCATTCTTCATTCCCGCCGGTGCAGCGGTGTTCCGTGTGTTCCGCGTGGTGCGAATTTTCCGCCTGTTCCAGATCAATGCCTACTATGACTCTCTGAATGTCATTGCGGAAGTCATCGCCAGCAAGCGCCAGCAGCTGATGTCCTCCGTGTTCATCATCCTGGTGCTGATGCTGGGTTCCAGCCTGTGCATGTACTCTTTGGAGCATGAAGCCCAGCCGGAGGTTTTCTCCAATGCTTTCTCCGGCATCTGGTGGTCTGTTTCCACCCTGCTGACTGTCGGCTATGGCGATATTTACCCTGTAACCAACCTGGGCAAGGTGTTCAGTATTGTCATCACGTTCCTGGGCGTGGGCATGGTTGCAATCCCTACCGGTATTATTTCCGCAGGTTTCGTTGATCAGTATTCCCGCATCAAGCGCATCAGCGAGTACGCCCATGAAGAGGACATCCATTTTATCAAGGTAAATCTTCGGAAATCCGACAAGTGGGTGGGCAAAGCCATCATGGAGCTGGGTCTTCCCTACGGTGTCATCGTCGCCATGATCCGCCGCGGCAGAGAAAACATTGTTCCCAGAGGCGATGTTGTGCTGCGGGTGAATGATACGATCATTCTGGGCGCGGAAGCTCTGAAGGATGACAAGCACATCGACCTGAAGGAAGTTGTGCTGCTGAAAAACCATGAGTGGAACGGTCAGCTGGTTCGCGATCTGGATATTTCCCGCCAGACCATCATCGTCATGGTCAAGCGTCATGGTACCATGCTGGTGCCCAAGGGCGAGCTGATGCTGCTGGAAGGCGACCGCGTGATCCTCTATTCCCAGGAAAAGATCTCCGGCGCCAATACCATTACCATTTGATTTTTATATTTCGATCCCCACACCCTTTTTGGGGCGTGGGGATCTTTTTCGAGAGGTAAGCATATGAATATTTCAATCCGAAAGGGAAACATCGCCGATACGGAGAGGATGCTTCAGCTTTTGCATAAAGTCAAAGACGGCATGGAAAACGATGCCTGGTTTTTCCTGGACCCGGATGAAGAGATCCGCGGAATGATGGAATCCGGTGTGATGCAGCTGTGGCTGGCAGAAGACGGCGACCGGGTGGCGGCAATTTTCGATTATATCGTTCCTGGGCTGAACAGTTACAATTACGGCTATGATCTGGGATTATCCGAAGAGCAGCTGCTGCGTGTGGTGCAGATGGATACCGCCGCGGTGGATCCTGACTATCGGGGTCTGAAACTGCAGAAAACCCTGATGCAGCGGGCGGAGCGGGAAATCCGGGAAGTGCCCGGACGGATTCTGCTGTCTACCATTCACCCCGACAACTGCTACAGCCTCAACAATCTGCTGGCTCAGGACTATTTCATCGCAAAAAAGGTTGCTAAGTATGGCTCTGTGCGCTATGTGCTGCGCAAGGATCTTCCCTGATTTACAGTAATAAAAAATGTGCTATATTGTTGTAATCTGATTCAAAGGAGAATTCCCCATGAACAACATGATTAAACGTCTGGCATCCCTTGCGTTGGCAGTGATGTTGGTGCTGATGCTGGGAATCACGGCTTATGCCAACGCCCCCACCTACAAGGCGACCATCCTCTTTACCCATGACCTGCACTCCCATCTGCTGCCTGCAACCGATGAAAACGGTGGACAGTACGGCGGCTATGCCCGGCTGATGACGGTGATCAAGGAGCAGAAAGCGCTTTACCCCGATGCCATTTTGGTAGACGGCGGCGACTTTTCCATGGGTTCCCTGTTCCAGACCGCCTATCCCACCTCTGCCATCGAACTGAGGATGATGGGCGCTATGGGTTATGATGCCACTACTTTTGGTAACCACGAATACGACTACCTGCCCAGTGGTTTTGCATTCATGCTGAATGCGGCTGCGAACAGCGGCGATGCGGTTCCTGCCATTCTGGAATCCAACTATCTGCCACCTGAAGGGGGAGTAAGCAAGGGTTCTGATGCTGCGAGAGTGTGGGAAGCTTTCGAAAACTACGGTGTCAATCAGGAGTATATGCTCCTGCAGCGGGGGGAAGTCTGGTATGCCCTCTTCGGTCTCATGGGTTTTGATTCCGATGACTGCGCCCCCAATTCCGGCATGATTCTCCATGACCCTGCGGAAACCGCCCAGCGGATTGTGGATGAAGCCAGAGCCGCCTGTTGGGAAGAGCATGGCGTTCAGCCTCTGGTGGTATGCCTGTCCCACAGCGGAACCAATGGCGGCGAGGGAGAGGATTATGAGCTTGCCATGGCGGTAGACGGTATCGACATCATCGTTTCCGGCCATACCCACACAACCCTTCATGACCCCATCCAGGTCAACGATACCTACATTGTATCTGCTGGTGAGTACGGTCGGTATCTGGGCGTTGTCCAGGTGGACTACAAGCCCAATGGCGAGATGACTCTGACGGACTACGATCTGATTCCTGTGGATGAGCATGTGGCGGAAGATCCTGACACAGCCGCTCTGGTGGAAAGCTTCAAATCCGATGTTGAAAAGGATTACCTTTCCCAATATGGCGTTGGTTTCGACGAAGTTCTGGTAAACAATCCTTATAATTTCGAAACTGTGAAGGATGTCTATGCCACCCAGCATGAATCCACCCTGGGCAATGTGTTCTCCGATGCCTACAAGTGGGCAGTGGAGCAGGCGACAGGGGAGCGGGTCCATGTGGCGCTGACCGCATCGGGTGTTATTCGTGAAAGCCTGCCCCTGGGCGATGTGACTGCTTCCGATGTGTTCAATGCCGCATCCCTCGGAGTCGGCACCGAAGGCGAGCTGGTTGCCATCTATATTACCGGTTCCGACCTAATGAACGCCCTGGAAGTGGACGCTTCCGTGCAGCCTCTCATGAGCGGCGCCCAGCTGTTTATGTCCGGCGTGGAGTATTCTTTCAATACCAGCCGCATGATCTTCAACAAGGTGGATTACGCCATGCTCCGCAGCGATGACGGAAGCCTGGAAGCAATCGAGCCGGATGAGCTCTACCGGGTGGTTACCGGCATGTATGCCGGTCAGATGCTGGGCAATGTGGAAGCAACCTCTATGGGTCTTCTGACCATCACGCCCCGAGATGAGAACGGCAATCCTGTCAGTGTTGACGAGTTGGTGAACTATGTTGTCCGGGATGAAAACGGCACGCCGCTGAAGGAGTGGTACGCCATCGCGTCCTACTTGCAGCAGATGGGCGGCGAGATGGATGAACAGTATGCAGAGGTTGATGGCCGTAAGGTGGTCTATTCCAGCCTGAACCCCGTGAAGCTCCTGCGCAATGCCAATAAGTTTACCTATATTCTGGTTGCTGTGATCCTGACGTTGGTTCTGATCGTGATTCTGATCAGCAGAGCCATTGTCCGAAAAGTCAGACGTAAAAAATAAGGGAAAAGCCGCATTTCGTTTTGAAGTGCGGCTTTTACATTTTTAGAAATATTTTATTAAACCTATTGACACAGTAGGTTGGTCATGCTATAATACAGCTACAAGTTAGCGAGTGCTAACTGATGAATGTGATTCATTCGGATCCTTCCCGTGTGGGGTAAAGCGGGGAGAATCCATCCATGTGAATACTGCCATCAAAATATCTCCTCTATATGTGTTCTATGTGTGCAAAGGCGGCCCTCTTTGGAGGGCCGTCTTTGTTGTATGGATAGTTGTTTTTTCTGGAAAGTCTGATATAATGATAGGAAATGACAAACCGGGAAGTGAATAACATGAAACTAACGAATGAAATCATTCATTACATTGAAGACCATCACGAGGAAGCCTTTGACCTTCTGGTGGAACTGGCTCAGATACCTGCTCCTTCCAATCATGAGGAAAAGCGAGCAGCCTTTTGCAAGGAATGGCTGGAAAATCAGGGCTGTACCGGCGTACATATTGACGAGGCGCTGAACGTGGTCTGGCCCCTTGGCTGCACAGAAGACAACGATCTGATGGTATTCATGGCCCACAGCGATGTGGTGTTTCCGGACACCGACCCGCTGCCCCTGAAGATCGAAAACGGCCGCATCTGCTGCCCCGGCGTGGGCGATGACACTGCCAATGCAGTGGCCCTGATGATGGCGGCAAAGTACATTGCCCAGAATAATCTGAAACCCTTTGGCTGTGGTTTGCTGCTGGTCATCAATTCCGGTGAAGAGGGCCTTGGCAATCTGAAGGGTAGTCGAAAGATTATGGAAGACTACGGCAGCCGGGTAAAAGAGTTTATCTCTTTCGACGGTCACGACTGCCACGGCGTCAGCAAGGCGGTGGGCTCGAAGCGCTATCGCATCGAAATCGACACCGAGGGCGGCCATTCCTATTCCGCTTTTGGAAACCGCAACGCCATTGCATATCTTGCTTCCCTCATCGATACCCTCTACACTATGAAGGTCCCTGAAAAGGGAAGAACCACCTACAATGTGGGCACCATCTCCGGCGGTACCTCCGTCAACACCATCGCCCAGCACGCTGAAATGCTCTATGAGTTCCGTTCTGACGAGCGGGAATCCCTGGCCATTATGGAAAAGCATCTGAATGCAGCTGTGGAATTCTACCGCGCCAAGGGCGTGGATGTGACTGTCACTCTGGTGGGCGACCGTCCCTGCGGCGCTTATGTGGATGAAGCAAAAATGCAGAAGATGATGGCAAGAACCAGCGAGGCAACCAAACGGTACTATGGTTGCGATACTCTCTTCGGCAGCGGCTCCACTGACTGTAACGTCCCCCTGTCCATGGGCATTCCGGCAGTCTGTGTGGGCTGCTACAACGGCGCGGGTTCCCACACCCGGGAGGAATGGGTGGAAATTGCAAGCCTGTTGCCGGGCCTCAAATTCGCATTTGATATGATTCTTTATCATTTTTAATCTTGGAGGAAACATAAATGAGCAACATTACAAGAGCGCAGGCACTGGAACTGCTGCGCAAGTACAATCAGGAATCTTTCCACATTCTCCATGCTCTGACTGTGGAGGGTGTTATGAAATGGTATGCCCAGGAAACTGGCGAAGACACCGAATTCTGGGGTCTCTGCGGTCTGCTTCACGACGTGGACTTTGAGCAGTATCCCGACGAGCACTGCAAGAAGGCTCCGGAGCTGCTGGCTGAAATCGGCGCATCTGACGAGATGGTTCACGCCATCTGCTCCCACGGCTACGGCCTGTGCAGCGATGTGGAGCCCACCCATCAGATGGAAAAGATCATGTTTGCCGTGGACGAACTGACTGGTCTCATCGGTGCTGCTGCCCGGATGCGTCCTTCCAAGAGTGTTATGGATATGGAGCTTTCCAGCCTGAAAAAGAAGTTCAAGGATAAGAAGTTTGCTGCCGGCTGCTCCCGTGATGTGATCAAGGAAGGTGCTGAACGTCTTGGCTGGTCCCTGGACGAAGTTCTGGAAAAGACGATTCTCGCCATGAGAAGCTGCGAAGCTTCTGTTGCTACTGAACTGGAAACCCTGTGCGGTTAAGGAGGAAATACTATGCTGCTGATTAAAAACGGACATATCAAGCCCATGGTAGGCGCAGATCTGGAAAACGGCTGCGTTCTGGTTGGCGATGACGGCAAGATTGCCGCTGTGGCTGCGGAAATCACCGCTCCCGAAGGATGCACTGTTATCGATGCCGAGGGGCGCCTGGTTACCCCCGGCCTTGTGGAAGCACACTGCCATATCGGCCTTGACAATCAGGCCATGGGCTGGGAAGGCAAGGACTACAATGAGCGAATCGATCCTGTTACCCCTCATCTTCGCGCCATCGACTCCATCAACCCCATGGACGAGGCTCTGGCAAATGCCATCCGTGGCGGCGTGACTTCTGCATGCACCGGTCCCGGCAGCGCCAATGTGGTAGGCGGCACCTTCGCTGCCATCAAGCTCTACGGCAAGCGGGTTGACAAGATGATCATCAAGGAGCCTGTTGCCATGAAGTGCGCCTTCGGTGAAAATCCCAAGCGCGTTTATGGCCGTGAGAACAAGAAGACTCCTGTGACCCGCATGGCCATCGCAGGTCTGCTGCGGGAGCTGCTTTTCAAGACCCGCCGCTATATGGAAGACAAGGAAGCGGGCAAGAATCCTGCCTTTGATTTCAAGCTGGAGTCCATGATTCCTGTCATGAAGGGCGAAATTCCCCTGAAGTGCCACGCCCACCGGGCAGACGACATTCTGACCGCCATCCGCATTGCCAAGGAATTTGGCGTGAAGCTGACCCTGGATCACTGCACCGACGGCGCACTGATTGCCGATGAACTGGCGGAAGAGGGTGTCTGTGCCTTTGTGGGTCCCTCCCTTGGCAGCAAGACCAAGATTGAGCTGCGGAACAAGAGCTTCACGACTCCTGCTGTGCTCCATAAGGCCGGCGTTCCCATCAGTATCATCACCGACAATCCTGTGATTCCCCAGTGCTATCTGGCCCTCTGCGCCGGTATGGCAGTCAGCAGCGGCCTGGACTATGAGGAAGGCTGGCGGGCTGTGACCATCAATCCCGCGGTGCAGACCGGCATCGGCGACCGTGTAGGCAGTCTGGAACCGGGCAAGGATGCGGATATCGTCATCTGGACCGGCGATCCTCTGACCACTCTGGGCGTGGAAAGCCACATGACCATCGTGGACGGCAAGATCGTCTATCAGGAAGAGTAAAGTTATAAAAAGAACCCCGGTACTTATGTACCGGGGTTTGTCTGTTATTCGGTGATGGTGAATTCCTTGGTTACCACGAAGCGGCCGTCGAAGTAAAGGCTTACTTCGTATTCGCCGGCCTCAGTGGGCATGTTGGGAATATCCAGATAGGCGTAACCATCCTTCCAGATGGAGCGCCAGGTGATGGTCTTTTCGGTCATCAGATCGGTCAGGACATTGCCCTCAGCATCCCGGATGATAAACATCATCTTCATCTCATCGGCGGGACGGTAGAATCTTGCGGTTGCGTAAACAACCATGGAGACCTTGGTGCCGGGAGCATAAGTAGCGGAGTACTCCTTGACATCCTTGTGGGTCCACTTGCTCTTGTCAGGAGTGGCACAGAGGCTGATCTTCATCTCGTCGGTGGACAGAGAATATTCTTCAAAAGCTTCTGCCTCAGGGGTGGTGAACCGGTATTCGCCGCCGAAAACGGTGGAGCCGTCAGCTGCCTGAACGGAAATCCGGTACAGAGCGCTGGGAATGGCGGACTCGATGGTGCCGGTGTTTTCGGCGCATTTGACAACCTCGGTGGTCTTGCCGGCGTCCACACTGTAGAGCATCAGCCAGCCGCCTTCGGGAGCTTCGCCGCTGTATTCCCAGGTGACCTTCAGGTTTTTGCCGGTCTCAGCCTTCATATCTGTGATGGTGGTGGGGTTGGCGGTGACATAAGCGCGGGCGCTCTGGGACATGCCTTCTGCGGTGACTTCCACAGTGTAGGCATCGGTGATGGCAGTGCCGGAAAATTCTGCTGCAGTGTCGGTGACGGTGATGGTCTCATCATAGCCGCCCTCAGAGTAGCAGCGGACAGTCCACTGCTTTACAGTGGCATCCTCAGAGATATCCCAGTCCACAGTCAGAACGCCGTCGCCGCAGGAAGTAACTGCCAGATTCTGGGCAACTACAATGCGGGATGCGGTGTAGGTCAGGCTGTCGCTGCCCACAATCCACATATCGGAAGCATCAGCGGGGAGCAGAGTAAAGGTATATTCCTTGTCCACAGTCAGGCCGGTAATGGTGACCATGTGGCCGGTGAAGGAGACGGAGTGGGGTTCCTCGCCTTCAGCGGTGTATTCCACCAGCCAGTCCTGCTTTTCAGGGCCGTTGACGGTGAAATTAAGAATCACGGAACCGTCTTCGTTGCCGGTCTTGGCAGTAAAGTCCACTATTTCGGTCTGTTTTGCAGTGGCGCAGCTGCCGGAGTTGGACTTGCTTGTCTTGTGGAAGCCGGAAGCCTCAACCTGAATGTCATACATGGTGTCTGCATTCAGCTCAGAGAAGACCACCTGACCGTTCTGAACAGGCAGGGACTGGACATTGCCATAGGTGTCGGTACAGACGACAGTCAGCAGGGATTCATCCACAGAGGTGGTCAGATTGACGGTGATGGTGTCATCAATGGCAGTGATGTCCATGTTTTCAATTGGCAGCAGATAGTAGTCATTGTAGTAGCGGTAACCGCCGAAGCAGGCGCCGGCCAGCAGCAGAAGAATCAGCACAACGGCAATCCAGCCGCGGCTCTTTTTAGGCTTGGGTGTGACAGGAATGACGGGCATTTCTGCTTCTGCATCTTCGTCTTCATCCTCGTCTTCAAGTTCTTCTTCGCCCTCGGGTTTCCGGTTCCGGCGGGACATACCGACCAGGGAGTAGAAGCCTGCCAGTCTGGCTGCTTCCTCATCCTGCTCCTTCTGTTCCTCGGACTCTTCCTCAGCATCCTCTTCAAGGTTTTCAGTTTGAGCCTCATCCCTGGCCTCTTCCTCGGTAGGTTCTTCGGGGTTCAGCAGAGCATTGGCCTGCGCCAGAATCTCGGAAACTTCATCGCTCATTTCGATGTCGGAGATGTTTTCAGCATCCTCCTCACCGGGAGCGGTTTCATCGGAAACCATCTCATCCATGAAAGCCAGTTCTTCAGAAACTTCAGCTTCAGTCTCGGTGGATTCCTCAGTTTCAGTGCTTTCATTGAAAGACACTTCAAAATCCTCTTCGGCAACAGGAATTGCGACAGGGGGAACGATGGGATAGTCGCTTACGGTATTGCGCTGCATGTAGCTTGCAAGAGCCTGCCCCATTTCGATGGGGGTCTGCCAGCGGTGACGGGGATTGGGGTAACAGGCCTTCAGAATGATCTCAGCCAGCTCGTAATCTGCATTGGCAGGAGCGGGCAAAGGTTCCGTATCGGCATGATCCTCAAAGGGCAGCTGACCGTTGTTGTAGATCTGGTACAGAATCAGACCGATGGCATAGATGTCGGCAGTGGGGTTCAGGGTTGCCAGATCGTTGTGAAGCTCGGGAGGAGTATAGCAGCTGCGGTATTTGCTGGGCAGGGAAGCATATTTCAGAGCATTCAGCTTCACAAAACCCAGGTCACCGATGCGGTATTCCCGGTCGCCGGACAGGAAAATATTGCCGGGGCGCAGATCCACATGCATGAATCCGGCCCGTCTGCAAACAGACAGGGCGGCGCACAGGTCAAGACCCAGATTTACAGCACCCAGATGAGTCATGGTGTTGCGGCGCAGATAGCTTTCAAGAGAGCGCTTGTAGGTCCCCAGCAGATAGACTTCGTAACCCAGGTTGTTGTCCTCCATGGGAACGATCTGCCAGCCTTCGTAGGACAAAAAGCCTTCCAGCTTGCTCAGCTGCTGCAGAAGTTGCGCTTCCTTCACGATGCCGTCGGCGATTTCCTTGAAGTAATCGGCAGCGTCTGCTGCATCCTCGAAAGCACCGGTCAGCAGGAGTGCATCCAGCTGTTTCTGAGAAGCAGGGACGGAGATAATTTTGACTATGTATTTTTCTTCAGAGTTCTCCTTTTTTGCCGGGCAGCAGCGGACGCCATCGTGATTGCTTATGGGGTCGCCAATCAGAAAGCCGTCCAGCAGGGGAGAGACGCATTTTTGGTCAGACAATGATATCGCCTCCTTTTATCCATACATAATAGAATAAAATTACAAAAAAAGCAACTAAATTTCAAATGATTAATGAAAATTTCAAAATATTTACACGCGGTTTTTAAGTTTCATGTGCACAATGACAGCGGATTTTCTAAGCTGTCTGCAAAAAAACAGGAATTTCCTTGAAATTGCAACAATTTTGTAGTTGTTTTCTGAATCTGCAGATGTTATAATATGTCGGAAGAATGGTATAGTATACGATTCTACAGGAGGTATGTCATGAGCAAGATTATTTGTGATGTTTGCGGCACCCGGTATCCCGAAAGTGCCGAGCAGTGTCCCATCTGTGGATGCATCCGCGCAGCCGGCGCAAAGACCGCTGCCGATGCCATCGTAATGGAGGAAGCTCAGGTTCCCGAATACAATAAGGTTCGCGGCGGCCGTTTCTCCAAGAAAAATGTGCGTAAACGCAACAAGAAAATGGTCCGCTATGAAATGCAGGCTCAGAAGGGTAAGCCCAAGGCTGCTGAGGAAATGCCTGATGAGTACGAGGAAATGGAACCCCGCAAGCGCTCCAATGCGGTGCTGAATGTGCTGCTGGTGATCGTCATCATCGCACTGCTGCTGGTGAGCGGCTACATCGCCAAGGAGTATTTCCTGCCCAACTTCCTCGCTTCCCGCGCAACGGAAGCTCCTACCGAGACCGAGGAACCCACTGAGCCCCCCACGGAAGAACCCACCGAAGAGCCCACCGTTCCCTGCACCGGCCTGGAGCTGGTCAACGGCAGCACGGAACTGGTTCTGACCGAAGCCGGCCAGATGGCTCTGCTGAATGTGAAGGCAATGCCCGAGGATACCACCGACCTGCTGACCTACGCTTCCAGCGATGAAGCAGTTGTTACCGTGGACGAGCAGGGCGCTGTTACCGCTGTGGGCGACGGCGAAGCTGTCATTACCGTGACCTGCGGTGCTGAGACCATGGAATTCAATGTGATCTGCTTCTTCATCGAGGAGACCGAGGAACCCACCGAAGCACCTACTGAGGAGCCCACTGAAGAACCCACCGAGCCTCTGAAGAATGTGACTCTGGCTGTGGATAAGACTGATATGACCTTTACCATGATCGGCCAGACCTACACCCTGAAGATCAAGAACGGCCTGACCGCTCAGGAGATCACCTGGGTTTCTGAAAATGAGGACATCGTCACCATCGACGAAAACGGCGTCATTACCTGTAAGGGTTGGGGCAGAACCAACATCATTGCCAAGTACGGCGATCAGGAGATCACCATTATCTGCCGCTGCAGAAAGAACTAAACACTCCGTTAAAACGGCAGTTCCCGCGGGAACTGCCGTTTTTTTCCGTTATTCGCCGTCGACGAATGTCTTCCTGCGAAACAGGAAAGAGATGGTCCAGAGTCCGGCAAGTCCAACAAGGGTGTAGACAATGCGGCTGAAAAGAGAACCCTGTCCGCCGAAAAGCCAGGCCACCAGGTCGAACTGGAAAATGCCCACAAGGCCCCAGTTCAGGCAGCCTACGATGGACAGGATCAATGCCAAAGTGTCCATAATTAACCTCCGTTCTGCATTGATATAGGGATATATTCCCCAGACTTACGGGAATTATTCTCATTGACAGAATGGGGAGATTGCAAAAGGGGAAAGTTTTCGCTATAATATCCACATAAGTACTATGGAGGGATAAAAATGATGACCACCATTCGTGAAATCGCCTGGGCCAAGGTAAATCTGACTTTGGATGTTCTGGGCAAACGGCCTGACGGCTACCATGATTTGAAAAGTGTGATGCAGACGGTTAGTGTCTGCGACGATATTGAAATTGCTGTGGGCACCGGAAAACCCTGGAGGCTTCAGTGCGATGCCGAGGGGATTCCCTGTGATGAGCGGAATCTTGCTTGGAAGGCTGCAAAGCTCTACTGTGATACCTTGGGAAAAGACCCCGATGGCCTTGAAATCCGTATTGTCAAGCGGATTCCCAGCCAGGCAGGGATGGGAGGCGGCAGCTCCGATGCGGCAGCAGTTCTCCGTGCCCTGAATAATTACTATGGCAATCCTCTGAGTATCATGGAGCTTGCGGATCTGGGCGCACAGGTGGGCAGCGATGTGCCTTTCTGCGTGATAGGCGGCACGGTCATGTGCGAAGGCAGAGGCGAGAAGCTGAGAGTCCTTCCCAATATGCCTCAGTGCATTTTTGTTGCCTGCAAGCCGGAGTTCTCCATTTCCACCCCTGTGTTGTATCGGAAGCTGGATGAAGCCGCCATTGATGTTCATCCTGACAACGATGCCATGGAGCAGGCATTGGAAGAGGGAAATCTCGGTAAAATTGCAGATCTGATTTATAATGTCTTTGACCCTGTGGTCTCTGCGGAGTACCCTGTGGTGGATGCGGTGAAGGAAGTCTTCACCCGCTATGGCGCCGTGGGCGGTCAGATGACCGGTTCCGGCTCTGTCACCTTTGCCATCGCTCCCGATATGGCCACCGCAGAAACCATCTGTGCCGAACTGAAAAAGAACTATTCCGAGGTTTTTATCTGCAAACCTGTGTAAACAGTATAAGTTTTCCATAATCCGTCCATACTGGAAGTATTCTTACATATTTTCAGTGTGGACGGTGTTTTTTATGAGAAAAGCTTTGAAACGGATCGCCATTTGTTTTCTGGCAGTGAGTTTGGTGTGGATCGGATCGGTATTTGCGGACCGGCAGAAGCTGAAAAATGAACTGATTCGGCTTCACGTTGTGGCGGCTTCCGATTCAGAAGAGGATCAGGCTATCAAACTGCGGGTCCGGGATGCGGTGGTGGAGAGCCTTCAGGAAGAAATGAAGAATCTGACGGATATAGCACAGGCAAAGGCATACTTACAGGAAAATCTTTCGAGGATTGAAGCTGTTGCCAACCGGGTTCTGAGAGATGCTGGCTGCGGCGATTTGGCGACTGTGAGTCTTGCGGTGGAAGAGTTCACAACAAGGGTTTATGATACGTTTACCCTGCCTGCGGGGATTTATGATGCCCTGCGGATTACCATTGGGGAAGGGCAGGGGAAAAACTGGTGGTGTGTGGTATTTCCATCTCTCTGCCTTCCTGCCACGTCGGATGGCTTTGAAGATGTGGCCTGCGGGGCCGGTTTTTCTAATACTTTAACCAATACTCTAACTGGAGAAGAAGGGTACGAAATCCGGTTTTTCCTGTTGGACTGCATTGGCAGTCTCGAAAATTTCCTCCGCAGGGATTAACTGAGTCTGTTTTTTGGACGGAATCTGTGGTATCATGTAGAAAAATCAAGGAAAGGCGGTGTGGACTTTGCTGCATCTGCTGATAGGAAGAGACTGGACGGCCAACCGGGATGAGATTCTCCGCCGGGTCAGTTTGGACGTAAAAACTGAAAAAGAAGGCCGGATCCTGATGGTTCCGGAGCTCATCAGCCACGAGACGGAGCGCAGGCTTTGTTCCGCGGCGGGAGATACCGCCAGCCGCTATGCGGAAGTGCTGTCCTTTACGCGGCTTGCCCGAAGAGTGGCGGAGCAGTACGGCTTTGCAGCGGACGAGTGTCTCGATGCAGGCGGACGGGTGGTTGCCATGGCTTCTGCCGCCCGGCAGCTTCACAGCCGCCTGAAAGCCTATGCCTCCGTGGAGACAAGACCGGAATTTCTGACAGGCCTCATCGACGCGGTGGACGAATTCAAGCGTTGCTGTATTTCCTCCCAGGATCTGATGGCAGCATCTTTGGAAACCGAGGGAAGTCTCTCCCAAAAGCTGGAAGAGCTGGCGCTTCTGCTGGAAGGCTATGACTCCCTCTGCCAGCTGGGAAAGCGGGACCCAAGAGACCAGGAAACCCAGCTTCTGGAACAGATGGAAGCGGGAGATTTTGCGGAAAACCACGTGTTTTACATAGACGGCTTCCCGGACTTTACCCGCCAGCATCTGGCGATTCTGGAGCACCTGATCAAGTTTTCGACCGATGTGACGGTGAGCCTCAACTGCGACCGGGTGGACTCTCCCTTGCTGGCCTTCGAAAAGGCGGGAGATACCGCATCTCAGATTATCCGCTGCGCGAAAAACGCTGGGGTGGATTACGATATTCAGATCATTGAAGAGAAGCGTGTTCCTCTGACCGCTCTGCGGCGGGGACTGTTTCAAGGAGCGATTGTGCCTGTTGAAAATCTGAAGGTATGCATAGCAGAGACTCCCTATCAGGAGTGCCTTGCCGCTGCCGAGCAGATTCTGGAACTGGTGAGGAAGGGATGCCGCTACCGGGATATTACGGTGGTCTGCGCAGATTTGTCTACCTATCAACCGCTGGTGAATCTTGCTTTCCACCGCTGCAGAATTCCTGTCTATCTGTCGGGCAAGGAAGATATTCTGCAGAAGAGTGTCATCGCAACGGTGCTGTCTGCCATGGATGCTGCCCTGGGCGGCTTCGAACAGCGCTCCGTGCTGCGATATCTCCGTTCGGTGCTCTCTCCCATCGAGCCGGATATCTGCGATTTGGTTGAAAACTATGTCATTACCTGGAGCATCCGGGGGGCAAAATGGCAGGAGGAGTGGCTCAACCATCCTGATGGACTCAGCGGTGTGTGGGATGACACCTGGAGAGCCCAGCTGTCGCTTCTGAACGATGCCCGAAAAACAGCCATCGAGCCGTTGGCCCGACTCTCTCAGGGATTTAAAGATGCCCGGAATCTGCAGCAGCAGGTGCTGGCCCTCTATGCCTTTTTGGAAGATATTCGGCTGGAAAGCCGCCTGGATTCCCTCGCCAGGGAAATGGACGGTTCCGGTGACAACCGCAGCGCTCAGATTCTGAATCAGCTATGGGAAATTCTGCTGGGCGCCATGGAGCAGCTTTATGACGTTCTGGGCAACACTGTCTGGGACACCGAAACCTTCACAAGACTTTTCCAGCTGCTGCTGAGCCAGTACGATGTGGGCACCATTCCCCCTGTGCTGGATGCAGTCCAGGCAGGTCAGGTCGGCGCCATGCGCTGTCATCAGCAGAAGCACCTGATTGTTCTGGGCGCTCAGGAAGGTAACCTTCCCGGCTATACCGGCTCCGTGGGTGTCCTGACGGACCAGGAGCGGGTGACGTTAAGAGAACTGGGCGTCCCCCTCACCGGCGGCAATATGGAGGGTATTCAGGCAGAGTTCGCTGAAATTTACGGTGTATTCTGCGGTGCCATGGAGACTGTGACAGTCTATTCTTCCGGCGACCAGCCTTCCTTTGTATGCAGAAGACTGGCCCAGATGGCTGGCGGCGAAACGGAAGTGAATCCTCAGCTGGGCGCTGCCCAGACCGATGCTTTTGAAGCAGGCGCCTATCTTGCCAAATGGAACGCAGCGGAAACTGCGGCACTTCTGGGTGTTGCGGATGAATACTGGCAGGTTTATCGCCGCAGAGATTATGAATTGGGCAGGGTGCAGCGGGAGCAGATTGACCGGCTTTACGGAAAAACCCTGAATCTCTCCGCATCCCAGATTGACCGTCAGGCAGAGTGCCGCCTGTCCTATTTCCTGAAATACGGCCTTCGGGCCAAGGAGCGGAAGGAAGCTGCCGTTGACCCGGCAGAATTCGGTACCTATGTCCATGCGGTGCTGGAAGATACCGCAAAAACTGTCAAGGCACGGGGAGGATTCCCTCATGTGTCCCTTAGCGAGACCCTGGAGATTGCCAATCATTTCTCTGATGAGTATGCAAAGGAGCATTTCGCTCAGCTGGATTCCGAGCGGATTGCCTACCTTTTCCGCCGCAACAGCCAGGAACTGCGTATGGTAGTCCGGGAGCTGTGGGAAGAGCTGCAGCAATCCCAGTTCCAGCCTGAGGGCTTCGAAGTGAATTTCGGCAGTGAGGGTGGCCTTCCCGCCATCGCCCTTCCGGGCCATGATATGAACGCCATCCTCCGGGGGTTTGTGGACCGGGTGGATACCTGGCTCTGCAACGGAACCTCCTACTATCGGGTTGTGGACTACAAGACCGGCAAGAAGGATTTTGATTACTGCGATGTATTCAACGGCGTGGGACTTCAGATGCTTCTCTACCTCTTTGCCCTGCAGGAAAGCGGCGGAGAGGTGGTGGGCGAGAATCCCATTCCCGCCGGTGTTCAGTATTTTCCCGCAAGAGTTCCCTATGTGTCCGCTGACGGACGGCTGACGGAAGAATCCGCCGATAAGGAGCGCGCCAAAGACCGCAAGCGCAGAGGACTTCTGCTGGCGGATCCGGAAGTACTTCAGGCCATGGAGCCGGGAGATAATCCCAAGAGGCTCTGCATCACCGTCAAAAAGGACGGCTCCATTACGGGCGACATTGCAACCCGGGATATGCTGAAAATACTGAAAGCCTATATTTTTACCATCCTCGGTAAGATGGTGGACGAAATTGCTTCGGGCAATGTGGAGCCCAATCCATACACCCGGGGCAGCAGCCATTCTGCCTGCGCCTGGTGCCCTTATGGGGCCATCTGCCACGAAAACGAGGTAGCGGGCAGAAGAAATTACAAAACAATGAATGCCCAGAGATTTTGGGATGAGATTGGAAGGGAGATGAGCCGCCATGGCTGAGAAGCTGACACCTCAGCAAAGACAGGCAGTGGAAAACCGGGGCGGCAGGCTGCTGGTTTCTGCGGCGGCAGGCTCCGGCAAGACCAAGGTGCTGGTGGACCGGCTGCTGGGATATCTGAAAGACCTGGCAAATCCCTGCAATCTGGACGACTTTCTGATTATTACATATACCAAGGCAGCAGCCGCTGAGCTTCGGGGCAAGATTGCCGCGAAGCTGACGGAGGCAATCGCGGCAGAGCCGGAAAACCGCCATCTGCAGCATCAGATGCAGCGGCTGTTCCTGACGAAAATCTCCACTGTCCATGGTTTCTGCGGAGATATCCTGAGAGAATATGCCTACCGGCTGGATCTTCATGCGGATTTCCGGGTGGCGGACGAAAACGAGTGCCGTGAAATCCGGGAGACAGTTCTCTCGGATCTTCTGGACAGCGCCTATGAAAATGCGGATGAGAATCCGGATTTCCGGGCCTTCGTGGATACCCAGGGCCTGGGCCGCACCGATGCACTGGTGGCGGAGATTATCCTGAAGGTCTATGACAGCGCCCGGTGCCATCTGGACCCGGAAAAATGGCTGGACGACTGCCTGCGGGCATCACAGGTGGAAGAGCTGACTGATGCGGGAGAGACGGTATGGGGAAGATTCCTGATGGACGAGCTGTTTTCCTATCTTGACTGTCAGCTTCGGGTTATGAAGCAGTGTGCCGATGCGGCGGACAGGACCAAGGGCCTGGAAAAGCCTGCGGTGAATCTGAAAGATACTTACCATCAGCTGAAGCATCTGCGGGAAAGCAAGACTTGGGATGAAATCGTGGAGCGGAAAGCCGTTGATTTCGGCCGCCTGACCTTCCCAAGAAAGACAGATGATGCGGAACTGATTGAGCGGATCAAAGCCTGCCGCAATGCCTGCAAGAAGGGAATCGAAAAGCAGGTCAAGATTTTTGCGGATGATTCTGCCCAGGTGCTTTCCGATCTTTCCCAGTCTGCCGCAGGTGCCAGAGGTTTGATTGCGCTGGTGCGGCAGTTTGAAACCGAATACGACAAGGCAAAGCGCAGCCGCCGTGTGCTGGATTTCAGTGACCTGGAGCATAAAACTCTGGATTTGCTTCTTGGAACCCGGCGCAGCGGCCCCACCGCTGCCGCAGCCGAAATCGGTCAGCGGTTCCGGGAAATCATGGTGGACGAATACCAGGACTCCAACGGCGTTCAGGATGCGATTTTCTCGGCATTGACGGCGAAAAATCAGAACTGTTTCATGGTCGGTGACGTCAAGCAGTCCATCTACCAGTTCCGTCTGGCGGACCCTGGGATTTTCCTTGAAAAATATCACACCTATGACCATGCTGATGATGCAAAGTCCGGCGAGGGCAGAAAGGTGCTGCTCAGCGCCAATTTCCGCTCCGGCGGAGAGGTCATCGATGCGGTAAACGATGTGTTTTCCGACTGCATGAGCGAAAGGGTTGGCGGCCTTGTTTACGGCGAGGAAGAAGCGCTTCGTGAGGGAATCCCGCACATTATGTTGCCTGACCCCGCTGTGGAACTCTACGGTATGGAAGTCAATGAGGACACCTACGCCGAGGAAGCGGCCTTTGTTGCACGGCGGGTGCAGGAACTGCTGAAAACCGGCACTGTCCGGGATGGCGATAGGCTGCGCCCGGTAAAGGAAGAGGATATTGTAATTTTGCTCCGTTCCCCCGGTAGTGTGGGTGCCAAGTATCAGCAGGCGTTGGAAAACCGGGGCATCCGATGTGCCTCCGGCGGCGGAAGCGACCTTTTGAAAACCCAGGAAATCGGAACCCTCCGGAGCATCCTCCAGACCATTTCAAACCCCCGACAGGATATTCCCCTCATCAGCGCCCTGGCAAGCCCTGTGTTCGGATTTACTGCCGATGATCTGGCAGATTTCCGGGCAGCACAGAAAAAGGGCAGTGTCTATGATGCGCTGCTGCTTTCGGAAAAGCCAAAGGCGAAGGCATTTCTGGAGACTCTCAGCATTCTTCGAAAGGATGCCAGGATGTGTCCCATTGCCCAGCTGATCGAACAGATTTTTACCCTGACGAGAATGGACAGCATCTACACTTCCATGGAGAGCGGTGACGTAAAAGCTGCCAATTTGCAGACCTTCTATCAGCTGGCAGCGGATTACGAAGCTACATCCCGGCGGGAGCTGAGCCAGTATCTGGAGTATCTGGATTCCATGGAGGAAAAGGGCCTGATTACTTCCAATGAGAGTGCTTCCGGATGCGTGACCATTATGAGTATCCACAAGTCCAAGGGTCTGGAATTTCCAGTGGTGTTCCTCTCCGGCCTTTCCAGAGAGTTTAATCGGGAGAGCCTGCGGGCTCAGGTGCTCTGCGACAAGGAGCTGGGTCTCGGCCTGTCCGTTGCAGACACGGTGAACCGGGTGCGGTATCCAGCCATTTCCAAGCGGGCAATCATGGCAAAGACCGCAGCGGAGAGTCTGTCCGAAGAAATGCGGGTTCTCTATGTCGCCATGACCCGTGCAAGGGACCGCCTGATTATGACTTACGCAGCAAAGAATCTTCAGTCCGACCTTCAGGACATCGCTCTGCGCTATGACATCGGCGGCAGCGAACTTCTGACCCGGGAGGTTGTCTGCCCCGGTGAGTGGGTGCTGCTCAGCGCCATGCGGCGCATTGAAGCGGGGCAGTTCCATGCTCTGGGCGGAAGACCCAATGAGACCAGAATTTCTGATAAGCCCTGGCTGATTCAGGTGATCAGTGACGTGATGACCCAGGAAGGTACTGAGGAACTGAAAGAGGAAACTGCTTCGCTTCCTTCTGACACAGAGCAAAAGCTGAGAGAGGCGCTTTCTTTCCGGTATATCCATATGGCAGCGACCCAGGCGCCCTCCAAGCAGACGGCTACCCAGCGAAAGGGCCGCGTCAAGGACCAGGAGGCGGCGGAAAATACGGAAGAGCCGAAGCAGATTGCAAGAAGCTGGCGAAAGCCTTCCTTCCTTTCGGATGCAAAACAGGGAAAAGCCTACGGCAGCGCCATCCATGCGGTGATGCAGTACATCCGTTATGAAAACTGTGACTGTGCCGATGCGGTGCGGATGGAAGTGCAGCGGCTGGTGTCGAAGCGATTTATCACCGAAGAACAGGGCAATCTGGTCCGATGCGAAAAGATCGCCAAATTCTTTGATACTGAAATTGGAAAGAAGCTGCGAAGCGGCGTGCCCTATATCCGGGAATTCAAATTCTCGATTCTGGATGATGCCACCGGCTACGGCGAAGGTCTTGATGGGGAAGAGGTGCTCCTGCAGGGTGTTGTGGACTGCGCTCTTCTGGAAGAGGACGGCATCACGTTGCTGGACTTCAAAACGGATTACGTCACGGAAGAGACATTGGAGACCCTCGTGGAACGTTACCGCCCCCAGGTGCAGACCTATACCCATGCGCTCAGCCGCATCTACCGGAAGAACGTAAAGAAAGCTTATCTGTATTTCTTCCATCTCGACAGATTTGTGGAAGTATAAAATAAGAGCGTGCTGATATTTTCAGCACGCTCTATTCATCTTTTTTGTATTCAATAATCTCCTCCACCGCACAGTCCAGAATGCGGCAAAGGTTATTCAGGGTGTACATATTGATGTTTTCACCCTTGCGGATTCTGTCCAGCTGTCCGGTACTGAATCCGTATTCTTTGATCAGCTTATACTGGGTAATGCCTTTCTTTTTCATGGTTTCCCAAAGGCGGTCATAAACGATCATACATACACACCCTCTTTCGTATGTATTTAGCCTATTGTATCGCCCTGTTCTTGACAATTGCCCATAAATGGGCTATATTTTGGGTAAATATCTAAAGGGAGTAGTGAGATTACGATTGTCACAATAAGCATCGACTTGTCGGTGAATGCCTATCGATATTTTCTTCACGAAGCAGAGAAAACCGGGACAACTCCGGAAGAACTCATTTCTAACCATCTCGAGTCTTTTGCGGTTCGCGAAATTGAAAAACAGAATACGGAAAATGAATAAGCGCCCCCTCGGAATGAGGGGGCGTTTGCTGCTTTTAGCGGTAGTTCTTGTTCTGATTCTGGTTGGAGTTCTGGTTCTGGGTACGGTTCTGGTTGTTCTGATTGGAATTCTGGTTAGAGTTCTGGTTTCTGTTCTGATTCTGGTTATTCATGATAGATCCTCCAAAAGTTAATTGCGGCATTGCCGCATCCATAGCTTGCCCTGTATTTCAGGATTTATCCCTGGGTTTGAAAATCAAACTGGCGAGAAGTCCTGCGGCGATAGCAACGGTG
This sequence comes from Oscillospiraceae bacterium, assembly GCA_017516785.1. The sequence goes on along the minus strand of JAFXAV010000066.1, from coordinate 6,431 downwards.
ATACCTCCAGCGCAGGCTTTCAGTCCGCCGGTGAAGATGCCGAGAAACCCCTCTTCCTGAATGGCTTCTTTCACACCTTTGGCAAGATTGTAGCCGAAGCCTGTCAGGGGAACGGTGGCACCGGCCCCTGCAAATTCCACAAGAGGCTTGTACACGCCGATGGCTCCGAGAAACACGCCGATGACCACGTAGCTGACCAGAATTCTCGCGGGAGTCAGCTTGGTTTTGTCGATAAGAATCTGACCAATGAGACAAAGCAGGCCGCCAACAAGAAATGCTTTGACATAGTCCATATCAGTCCCTCCCTGTGATGATGGATACCGCGTGGCAGACTCCGGGAATGGGCAGACCCTGCTGGGTGGACGTGGGGGAGAGCAGCGCTCCGGTACCGCAGAAGAGAATGCGCTTGAGCTTTCCTTCATTCAGATCGTTCAGCAGATGCCCGCAGAGGGTGATGGCGCTGCAGCCGCAGCCGGAACCGCCGGAGTGGACATCCTGCACTGTGTTGTCAAAAATCATACAGCCGCAGTCTTCCAGTTTCCCGCCCAGAAGAAGGCCCTGCCGCCGGCCAATTTCCATCAGCAGTTCTTTGCCCAGCTGCCCAAGGTCCCCGGTGATGATCAGATCAAAATCCTCCGGAATCCGGTGGAAGTCTTCCATGTGGGCGCGGATTGTAGAAAAGGCAGCAGGCGCCATGGCGGCTCCCATATTGTTGGCATCGGTGATCCCTAAATCCGTGACAGTGCCGATGGTGCAGCATTCGATTCTTGGCCCGGTGCCGGAAGAGCAGACCAATGCGGCACCGGAGCCTGTAACCGTCCACTGGGCGGTAGGCGTCCGCTGACCGCCATAGCCAAGAGGAAAGCGGTACTGCCGTTCAGAGGATGCAAAATGGGAAGAGGTCTGGGCCACAACCTTGTCAGCAAATCCGCCGCCCACCACCATGGAGGCAATCAGCAGGCTTTCCGCCATGGTAGAGCATGCTCCATAAAGTCCCAGATGGGGAATATTCTGATTTCTCAGGCTGAAAGAGGAACCGATACACTGATTCAGGAGATCTCCCGACAGCACCAGATCGAAGTCAGAAGTCTTCATATTTGCCTTTTCCGCCAGTTTTTCAAGAGCCATCTGCTGGCAATGCTTTTCCGCCTGTTCCCAGGTTTTCTGGCCAAACTTGGTATCCCGGGAAGTGATGTCAAAGGTATGGGCCAGGGGCCCTTCCGATTCCTTTTTCCCTGCAACACTGGCCCAGGCTCGGATTACCGGCAGCCGGGTCAGGGTAAAACTCTGCTTTCCGCATTTCTGACTTGCCAAAATAACACCTTCTTTGTTGTTTTTCCTAGTATGTGTCAAAGCTTTCAAGTTATCAGAAAACTTGACGGAAACACCGGGTTGTGGTATGGTAGACCTATCAAAAAAGGAGTGTGACACAAATGAAATATGAATCCGTATCTCAGGCTCTGGAGCAGCTGAAGAAGCTGCAGCAGACCCAGGCTGCCTATCATCATGCAATCAGCGTCATGTATCTGGACGCCTCCAGCGCGGCTCCCAAGGACTCCACCGAGGGCCGCAGCAAGACCATGAGCATCCTGTCCCGGGTGACTTATGATCTGATGGCAAATCCCGAAAATGACGATATGCTTTCCTATCTGGAAGCCAATACCGCTGAGCTGGATCCCCAGACCAAGCGGGAAGTGGAAGTGTTGCGCAAGGCATACAACCAGAATAAGCGCATCCCCGCTGAGGAGTATGTGGAATACTCTGTGCTGGTCAGCGAAGCTGAGAATGCCTGGGAGAAGGCCAAGAATGCGGACGATTATTCTATTTTTGCACCGTATCTGGAAAAGCTGGTTGCCTTCAATCGGAAGTTTGCAGGCTATTACAATCCCGAGATGGAGCCTTACGATGCCCTGCTGAATGAGTACGAAGAGGGTCTGAATATGAAAACCCTGGATGCTTTCTTTGCACAGCTCCGGGAGACCATCGTTCCTCTGATTGCCAAGGTCAAGGAAAAGCCTCAGATTGATGATTCCTTCCTGCACTGCAGCTGGCCTATCTGGAAGCAGAAGGAGCTGTCCAATTACCTGATGGAAGTTCTGGGCCTGGACCGCCGCTACTGCGGCATTACCGAGACGGAGCATCCCTTCACCATCAATTTCAATAATAAGGATGTCCGCATCACTACCCATTATCATGAGACTCTGCCCACCTTCTCCATTTTTTCCGTGATTCACGAAGGCGGACATGCTCTCTATGAACTGGGTGCTGACGACTGCTACAACGGCTCCGCCCTTTACGGCGGCGTTTCCATGAGTATCCACGAAAGCCAGAGCCGTTTCTATGAAAACCTCATCGGCCGCAGCCGTGCATTCTGCCATGCAGTGTTCCCCGGTATCAAGAAGATTTTCCCCGAGCAGCTGGAAGGCGTGGATGCCGAGATGTACTACCGCGCTGTCAACAAGTCCCAGCCTTCTCTCATCCGCACCGAGTCCGACGAGCTGACTTACTGCCTTCACATCATGATCCGCTATGAAATTGAAAAGCAGATGATCGGCGGCACCCTGGCAATCAAGGATGTTCCTGCTGAGTGGAATCGCCTCTATAAGGAATATCTGGGCATCGATGTTCCCAGCGACCGCTACGGCTGCCTTCAGGACAGCCATTGGAGCGGCGGTTCCATCGGTTATTTCCCCTCCTATGCTCTGGGCAGTGCTTACGGCGCACAGATGCTCAGCAAGATGAAGGAAGATCTGGGCGATATCTATATGGATGTTGCCAAGGGCGACCTGAGCAAGGTCACCGTATGGCTGAAGGAACATTTCCATCGCTACGCATCCTTCTACAAGCCCGGCGAGCTCTTCGAGCGCACCTGCGGCAAGTTCGATGCCAAGTACTTTACTGACTATCTAACTGCGAAGTACAGCGAGCTGTACGACCTGTAATATGAAAAAGATACTGATTTCCGGCCTGGTGAACACCGAAACTACTGTCCGGGTCCGGCAGTTTCCCATCAATTATTATCCCATTGACTATCCCTTCTTTGGGGTGAATACCGCCGCTTCCGGTGTTGCTTTTAACATTGCAAAAGCTCTGAAAACCCTGGGGGACGATGTGGCGCTCCATTCCATGACAGCCGGTGATTTTACCGCAGAGTATATCAAGCATGAACTGACTGCTGTGGGAATCGACACGGGTAATATCAAGTCCTGCCTGAAGGAAACGCCAAGTTCCGTTGTTCTTTATGATGAGAGCGGCAGACGGCAGATTTACTGCGACCTGAAGGACATTCAGGAAACCAATTACGGTTTTTCTCCCGACTGCTGTGACGGAGTGGAGCTGGTGGTTGCCTGCAACATCAATTTCAACCGGGAACTGCTGCCCATCGCAAAGGCAGCGGGGAAGGAAATTGCCACGGATGTCCATGTGTTCAGCAACATTGAGGATGAATACAACCAGGACTTTCTGAAGTATTCCGATATTCTCTTTTTAAGTGACGAGGGCATCGGCGACGACTATGGCCGCTTCCTCTGGGAACTGGCCCACGCCTATGACCAGAAGATCATCGTTCTTGGCCGGGGCAGCAAAGGTGCTGCCATGTATTTAAGAGATTTTGATGAGATCTTTGAACAGCCTGCTGTCCGTGTGGGTGATGTGGTCAACACCGTCGGTGCAGGCGATGCCCTTTTCAGCGCCTTTGTCCATTACTATGCCAAGGGTCTCGATCCCTTTGAAACCCTCCGGCGGGCCCAGATTTTTGCATCTGCCAAAATCCGTGTCAGCGGCGCGGCCAGGGGTTTTATCACCGAGGAGGAAGTGGAGGCGATTCGCCCATGGAACTAAGCCACGAACGGGTTTTGAATATCCTGCCAGACCGGGACGAAAATGCCCACAAGGGCAATTTTGGTAAAATTCTCCTGCTCTGCGGAAGCTGTGGCTACACCGGAGCGGCTGCCCTGTCTGCAATGGGTGCTCTGCGCAGCGGCGCGGGACTGGTGTTTCTGGGTGTTCCGGAGAGCATCTATGCCATCGAAGCGGTGAAGCTGACGGAAGCTATTGTTTTCCCCCTTCCTGATGAGGACGGCAAATTCAGCGCCAAGGCGATTCCTGAGATTCTGGAGCGGCTTTCCAAAATGGATGCGGTTCTGGTTGGCCCGGGCATCGGCCAGTCGGAAGGAACATTTGAAGTTGTAAAAGCGGTGCTTCAAAATTATGAAGGCCCCGTGATTGCGGATGCCGACGGCATAAATGTTCTGACCGCGCATAAGGATATACTGCGCGGAAGACAGGCCCCCACGATTTTGACGCCCCATGACGGGGAATTTGCCAGGCTGGGCGGCACCATCGGCGAAGATCGCAGCGCTGCGGCGGAAGCTATGGCAAAAGAGCTTGGCTGCATCATGCTGCTGAAAGGTCACAGAACCGTCATCACCGATGGGCATACCACTTACATAAACTGCACCGGCAATCCTGGAATGGCTGTGGGCGGCAGCGGCGATGTGCTTTCCGGCATCATCGTCAGCCTCCTGGGGCAGGGGATTGCTCCGCTGGAAGCTGCTGCCTGTGCTGCCTGGCTTCACGGCGCCGTCGGAGATATCTGCGCCGGGGAAATCGGCCAGTACGGCATGCTGCCCAGCGATATGATTGGTGTCTTACCGCGACTACTAAAATAGGACGTGGTACATTTTGAAACGAATTGCCGCAACTGTGCTTGCTATTGTCATGCTTACCGGCTGCACCGGAAAGCGGGACGAGCTGGACCGGGTCATGGCTCTGAGAGCCAAACTTCTTGCCTGTGAGAGCTGCTGCTTCCAGGCGGAAATCACAGCAGACTACGGAGATTCTCTCCACAGCTTTGGGATGGACTGCATGGGGGACAATGATGGGAATTTATCCTTCACTGTCACAAAACCCGAAAGCATCTATGCCATCACGGGAAAATTCGAAGCCGAAGAAGGAAAACTGACCTTCGATGATACTGCCATTGTATTTCCGCTTCTTGCCGATGGCCAGGTAACGCCGGTCAGCGGCCCCTGGATTTTCTTGAAGACCCTCATGGGTGGGTATCTGACTTCCTGTGTAAATGAAGATAATTTGCTTCGGGTGTCCATTGATGACAGCTTTGAAGATGATGCTTTGCAGCTGGATATTTGGTTCGATTGCGAAGACAAGCCTCTTCGGGCGGAGATTTTCTATGACAACCGTCGGATTGTGACGATGGACATCAAAGATTTTGAGATTCTGTAGCTTTCTGCCGCTTCGGCGCATAGAATGGGATGCACGTATATTTTCCATATTTCCGTGGGAAAATAGGTGTAAACTGCGTTACATATGGTTCATCCGGTAGCGCAGGCAGACTACGCACGGAGTGTGAAAATTATGGACTCATCGGTGAAGCGGGGAGATATCTTTTATGCGGATCTGTCTCCCGTTGTGGGCAGCGAACAGGGCGGCACCCGTCCGGTGCTGATCGTTCAGAACGATACCGGCAACCGCCATTCTCCCACAGTCATTGCCGCAGCCATTACCAGCCAGACAGGAAAAGCGCGGCTTCCGACACATATCAACATCGCCGGAGGCAGTGTGGGACTGAGCAAGGATTCTGTGATCCTGCTGGAACAGATCCGCACTATCGACAAGAAACGGCTGCGGGAGCATATGGGGCGGCTGGACGAGAAACAGATGTCCCAGGTGGATGACGCCATTGCGGTCAGTTTCGGCCTGGGCGGCAGAGCATCAATATGACAGAAAAAACAAACCCCTTATCGCATAGACTGCGGTAAGGGGTGATTTTTTATGGTTGGAACTTATGAAATCTGTCAGGGAGACAGACTGTGGGGAGAGGTGAATGTCACAAAGGAGGGCCTTTACTACTGCATTTCCTGCCGTTGTCAGCTGTCGGGGGATGTGATGCATCACCTTGTTGTCCGATGCGGCGGCAGGGAAACCAGCCTGGGAACCTGCGTGCCTATGGAAGGGGGATTCGGGGTGGAAAAGAGAATATCCTGTAAATCCCTGGGGCAGGGGACGCCGGAATTTCTGCTGCTGCCAAAGCATGAGAATATGCAAGGGAAATTTGTTCCTATTTATCCCGAGGAACCTTTTTCCTATATGGAAAAGCTGAAGGATGCCTTTCTTGCTCGTCAGGGAGACCAGCAGGGCATTATGATCAAAGAATAAAAGGACGGCAAAGGGTAGCTTCCAATAAGACAGTATGAAAACTACTGACATAGGGTAGCTGCCAAACAGGGTGCGAAAACGAAAAATGAGCGATACTTGGTTCATTGTGAACCAAGTATCGCTTATTTTTGTTTTAGGGCAACTTCTTTTCCAACCTCCAGATATGCTTATCTGCGCGGAAGATCAGACACACAGCGATACCAGCAAGCCACAGTACAGCAAACAGGAATGCTGCACCACTGCCTTTCCCATAG
>JAFXAV010000065.1 GCA_017516785.1 Oscillospiraceae bacterium | reverse complement strand
CTTGGCCCCCTCCCTGAGGGGGCTGGCAAAAATCTTTGATTTTTGACTGGGGGAGTGTCGTAAAGTCGATAGGACACTCCCTCCGTCTCGCCTTACGGCGAGCCACCTCCCTCAGAGAGGGAGGCAAGTGTACTGTGCAGCAGCTCGACAAACTGCAATTTGAAGAATACATCGTCATCACCGGTTAATCGGTGATCACATATTAACTTAGGAGGAAAATGATATGGGTTATGACAATCTGAAACTGGAAAAGGGTATGTATCGTCAGGAGGGTATGAGCTTTACCCAGGTACTGGAGTCTCTGGATCCCAGCGAAAATTACCGCGGCACTGCTCTGGAGGGCACCGATGCCTTTCAGCGTCAGCTGAAGCGCTTCGGCATCCGGGCCAAAGGCGCCGGTTCTTCCCCTGTGGAGAAGTTTTTCCGCACCATGGATTCCGCCGTGCTGTTTCCTGAATACATCGCAAGAACTGTCCGTCAGGGCATGGAGGAAAATGACATTCTGCCCTCCATCGTGGCGACCACCACCGTCATCGATGCCATGGACTACCGCTCCATCTACTCCGTTCCCGAGAATGCCGACAAGGCTCTGCAGGATGTGGAGGAGGGCGCAGCCATTCCCACCACCGAGGTCAAGACCAAGGAGCATCTGGTATCCCTGACCAAGAGAGGCCGCATGCTGGTTGCTTCCTATGAGGCAATCCGCTTCCAGAAGCTGGACCTGTTCTCCGTGATGCTGCGCCAGATCGGCGCCTACATCCAGAAGCAGCAGCTGGCCGATGCTGTGAATGTTCTGATCAACGGCGACGGCAATTCCAATGCCGCTCCTGCCTTCACCGTGGGTACTTCCCCCATGACCGGCACCAAGGGCACCCTGACTTACGATCAGATGGTGGAATTCTGGGGCCAGTTCGATCCCTACACCATGAACACCATCCTGTGCTCCACCGGTACCATGACCAAGATGCTGAAGATTCCCGAACTGCAGAATCCCCTCACCGGTCTGAATTTCCAGGGCACCGGCTCTTTCGGCACTCCTCTGGGCGCTCAGCTGCACCGGACCTCCGCTGTTGCAGACGGCAAGATCATTGGTCTGGACAACCGCTACGCTCTGGAACTGGTCCGTGCCGGTGACGTTCTGGTGGAATATGACAAGCTGATTGACCAGCAGCTGGAGCGTGCCGCCATCACCTCCATCTCCGGCTTCGCCAAGATTTGCGACGGCGCTGCCTGCGTGCTGAACGTATGACACTGAGAGATCAGGTTTTGGCTCAGTCCCTGGTGCTGGCGGGGGACTTAAATGAGCATCAGACCCAGGCGCTGGGGGCGCTGTGTACCGCAACCACCGCGTCGCTGCAGGCAAGGCTTCGGGATGGCTTAAGTCCTGAGGACTGCAAGGCGGATTTCATCGCCGCGGCAAGCCTTCTTTCCCTGGCTGCCATGAATTCCGTCAGTAATGGGGAATCTACCGAGCAGATCACTGTGGCGGATTTCTCGGTGCGGAATACCAGGGGCAGCGCTGATGCGGCATCCAACTGCCTGAGAGCCCAGGCGGAGCTGATGATTGCGCCCTATCTGAAGGACCGGTTCACTTTTCGGGGGGTGTGACCATGCAGCAGATGGTGGGGAAGATTCTGAACACCTACGGCATGGCGGTGCGCCTGATCCGCAATGATGGGAGTTACGCCATCCGGGCCTTCTTTCAGCCTGTGAGGACCAAAAGCTGGCAGTACCTGGAGGGGAATTATTCCCCTCTGGGCGAAATTCCCAGAGGACAGTATGTCTATATCGGCCCTGTGGAACCTCTGGCAGAAGCCGGGGACACGGTGGAAGTGGGGGAGAAGGCCTACTGGCTCCGGCGGTCGGAGCTGATCCGAGACGCAAACGGGCCAGTATACTGCTGGGGGATGTGCGTGGAAAAAGGCGGTGAGGATAATTGGGGACAATCGTAGGAAGCGTCATTGAGGGCCTGAAAGCTGCGTCCATCCGGGCGGACGAGGCCTATCCCGGCGGGCGGATTCCGGCCCTCATGGGACCGGTGGCTGCGGTGCGGCTGGGGAAAGTAGACCGCTCGGTTCGCACCACTGCGGTGCAGGTGGTCATCATGAGTCCTGCCTCCGGGGGCGGCAGTCTCTGCGAGACCACGGCCCTTCGGGCGCTGGATGCCCTGGAGGATATGGGCGGCAGCTGCGTTAAGGACATCTGCAAATTCGACGAGATGGCGGATGTGTTCTACATCGAAATCGGGGCGGTGTTTTTCGGCGCTGCTCTGGAGGATAAATGGTCTCCCGGGCCGGGATATGACATTTCCATCGGCTCCCAGCCTATGGAGTATGTGACAAGCTTCCGGGCAGAGCGAAAGACCGATGATGAAGTTACTTCCATCAGCGCCGCCAAGTGGCAGTTTACCATGGAGGAACTGCTGCCTCCCGGCACCAGCGAACCGCCGGATCCGGAGGAACCCTTCGCCCTGACGGTTGACAAGATCAGCGGCAGTGAGGTTTTCATCGGATGCACATTAACTTCTGTGAAGCGCGAAAACACCATCCGGGGCATCAATCAAACCCGGACTGGTGTTGCCCAGAACCGCAATTACATCACCGTGATGTAATCTTCTTGCGCTTCCGGTGAGGATGTGGTAAGATAGGTTCCAGGAGTGATGTATATGAACGCAATTTTTCTGGGACTTACGCTGGTTCTATTGGATCTGGATGTGACCATCGGAACCGCGACCATCGAACTGCTGCCGGATTTTCTGGGATTTTTCCTGATTCTGAAAGGTATGACAGCCCTGGCAGGAGAGAATAAATTCTTCAATCTGGGCCGTCATCTGGCCTTTGGCCTGGCGATTGTGTATTTTGTGCTGTTTGCGGCGGCGGTGATGAACCCCGGCACCTTTGGAAAAGTGATTTTCTGGTGCGTTGGACTGGCTGCGCTGATCGGTCAGCTGGCACTGATGAAAAAGATCGTGGCCGGTATCCGGCAGATGGAGCTGGATTCTGGGAAGGATCTGAAGGGCGAACGGATTCAGGCTATGTGGCTGATTCTGGTGGTTCTCAGCACTCTGAGACATCTGCTCAGCTGGGTGCCTATCGTAGGCGGTGTCTGCGGTATTGCAGAGCTGCTGGTGGGTATTCTGTTCCTGGCAGCTTTCCGGGAATGTGTCAGGCGGTACAAGGTTAAGTAAAAATGAAAAATCCCTGACCTTTGGGTCAGGGATTTTTCATTTACAGGTTCAGCAGCACCAGAGCCACCAAAATGGCGCCTATGGCGATCCACTGCCGCTTCTGCAGCCGCTCCTTGAAAAGCCAGATGCCGGCGAGGGTTGCCACCAGAATGGTGCCCACATTGTAGCAGGGGTAAGTAATGACAGCTTCCAACTCTGCCAGTGCAGCCAGCAGGAACTTGGAGGAGAAATAGTTGGGGATGGCCACCAGTACACCGAAGACCAGCTCGGCCTTGCCGGGGTGTTCCTTTTTGATGATCATCAGAATCAGGCTAAGAATCAGTGCGCCGCCGAAGGTGTAAAGAAGAAACTGGGCGGACAGGACGGGATTTCCCAGCTCCTGATAGAGCTTTGCCATCACATCGCTGAAGCCGCCAACCAGCAGCAGGGCGATGAGGCCCAGCTTGGAACCGGCGGGGGCCACCTTCTTGGGGTCATAGTTGATCATGACAATGGCAACCAGGGCAATCACAAAACCGATGGCGTGGAAGATGCCCGGCTCCTCGCCAAAGAAGATGACGGAGATGGCAATGGGAACCAGCAGGCCCAGCTTCATAAAGGAAGCGGACAGCACGACGCCGTTGCGGCGGTCGTTGAACTGCAGCAGGATGAAGGCCAGCAGATACAGAAGACCCTGCAGGAAGCCGAGACCGCCTGCGATACCCAGGCCAGTTTCTGCGGGGAAGAGGTTGCCGAAGCCGGTGTAGGCAGCTGCGATCAGCATGCAGGTGGTGTAGTTGACTGCCAGCATGCTCATATTGTTTTTGACTTTTTCTGTGCTCAGGCGCATGAAAATCTGCACCATGGAGCTGCAGAGAATGGCAAGAAGCAGATAAAACATGGAGGTTCCTCCCGAAAGACTTAGTAAATTTCATTATACCTCGCAATCCGGCAAAAAGCAACAGAAACCGGTTTGACAGCGGCTCCTTCCGGCACTATAATGGAACAAACGAACTCTGAGGAGAATACTATGCTGAACATTATTGAAATTACGGATTTTGAGGCCCCGGAACTGGATGTCTATGCCCGGCTGACGGAGGCGCAGCTTTTAAACCGCCATTGTCTGAAAAAGGGACTGTTCATTGCCGAAAGTCCCAAGGTCATTGAACGGGCGCTGGATGCAGGCTATGAGCCGGTTTCTTTCCTGGTGGAGCGGAAGCACATCCACGGCGAGGCACAGGAAACTCTGGAGCGCTGCGCCGGACTGCCTGTGTATACTGCAGAATTCAATCTGCTGACCAAACTCACCGGCTATCAGCTGACCCGGGGTATGCTTTGCGCCATGCGCCGCCGGGAATTGCCCACAGTTGAAGAAGCTGTGGCAGGAGCAAGACGGGTTGCCGTTCTGGAAAACATCATGAATCCCACCAATGTGGGAGCCATTTTCCGTTCCGCCGCAGCCCTGAATATGGACGCGGTGCTGCTGACTCCCGCCTGCTCCAATCCCCTGTACCGCCGTTCCTGCCGTGTGAGTATGGGTACGGTGTTCCAGGTGCCCTGGACTTATCTGGGAGAGGACTGGGTCAGTGACCTGAAAAAGCTGGGCTTCAAGACCGCAGCCATGGCCCTCAGCGACAACTCCGTGTCCATTGATGACCCTGCCCTCGAAAAGGAAGAGAAACTTGCCATCGTGCTGGGCACCGAGGGTGACGGACTGGCGGAAAGCACCATCGCCGACTGCGACTATACCGTGAAGATTCCCATGTCCCATGGAGTGGATTCTCTGAATGTGGCGGCAGCCAGCGCCGTGGCATTCTGGCAGCTGGGTAAAAAGTAAAAAAGGAGCGTGCATTCAGGTGAATGCACGCTCTTCTTTATTTCTGTTTTTTGCAGCAGGCGAGATATCCGATGGCTGCTGCCATGCTGAGACCATAAATGACTGCGGTGCAGGCAAAGGGCAACTTTACATGGACGGAGTAGATGAAGCCTGCTGTCAGGGAACCGGCGATGGAGCCGAGGGACTTGGTGGCATTGTAAAAACCCATGACGAGATTCTTCCGCTGAGGGTCTGCCTGGGATGCTACAATGTTCTGCAGCACGGGAAGGCTGACGGAATAGCCGGCATAGACCAGAATGGAGAAGCCGATGAAGAGGCCGATATTGGGGGCCAGCAATGCGCCGATGGCTGCGGCGGTGCAGACACCGCACAGAAGCGCCATGGAGCGCTTTGCATTGGTCTTGTTGATGATCCAGATGCACAGCGTCATGTTGGACACGAAGCTCACAAGACCCACGGCTGCCTTGATAATGCCGTTGTAGGAGGAGCTGAGGCTCAGCTGGTCCTTCAGATAGTAGTTGAAGGCCTGGTCAAAGCCGGTGTTGCCGAAGTTGATGAGGATATTCACGGCAAAAAGGGCGGCAAAGGCCACGGTCATGAACTGGCCGCATTCCAGGAAAGCCTTCAGGGGGTTGGCGTCCTTTGCAAGCTTTTTGTAGGAGATTTCCTCCTTGGCCTGGCCGTCGGGAAGGCTCACGGCGTAGAAGAGGATGCCGGTGGCAATCAGAGTTACCGCCTGAACCAGAAAGGTGCCCTTGATGGAGAATTCACCCAGCACGCCGCCGATGAGATAGCCGAAAGCACCGGCCACGGAATGGATGGTGGCGGAGTAGGTCAGGTACTTCGCCTGATCTTCAGGCTTTGCAACGTTCACCACATAGGTCAGGAAGCTGACGAAAATGCCGCCAACGAAGGCACCAGCAAAAAGCCGGGCGCAGATGATCATAGGCTCGGTGGTGGCGTAGGCGAACCAGACCTGGGCAATGCCGTAGCCGCAGCAGCAGATCAGCAGGGACACTCTGGAAGAGATGTAGTTGTTGATCTTGCCCCAGAAGGGGGACATGAGGAAATTGGCCAGCTGCATCATGGCAAGGGCCACACCGAACATATAGTCATTCAGGTGCAGATCCTGGATGATGGTGGGGGTCACTGGATGGGCGAAATTGCTGGAAAGACTGAATAGGATCATCGCCAGGAAAAAGGCGAAGAAGCGGTGCTTGTATTTCACAGAAGATTCCTTCTTTTCATTTTGATATCCTTAATCATACCACTTCGGAGGAAAAATGCAAGGCACTTTGGGTGCCTTTTCCGACCACTTGGGGGCCTGATTTGACCCGTGAGGCGAAAAGCTGTGACAAATCGGAAATCCTGAGCTATAATGATGCCAGTTCCAAAGGAAGGGAGCAAATCACATGAAAATTACATTGGAACCCTGTGAGGTTCAGGAAACAGAGATTATCATCCGGGGCGATGTGGCAAGTCCCGAAGTTGCGGTGCTGCTGCAATACTTAAGTAAGAAGAACAGCGGCAAGCTGCTGCTTTACAAGGAAGACGAGCAGTTTCCTGTGGATATTTCGGAAATCGTGTATCTGGAAACCGCAGGCAGCCGGGTGAAGGCGGTTACCCGCAGCGACTGCTTTGATGCCAAGCTGAAGCTTTACGAACTGAAGCAGATGCTGGAAACGGCCCACTTTGCCCAGATCAGCAAGAGCACCATCGTCAACATTAACTTTGTCAAATCCATTCAGGCGGAGTTCAGCGGCAACTATCTGATCAAGCTGAAAGACCGCAAGGAGATGCTGACCATCTCCCGCAAGTATTTCAAGGAATTCAAGGATAAAATTTAAGGAGGAACAGACTATGAAAAGACAGAACCATTCTCTGATTGACTATGCCCTCACCGGCTTGGGATTCGGTTTTCCCATTACCCTCATCTGCATGATTCTCATCGGCGGCGTGAACGGTGTTGTGATGGAATTTCTTACCTGGATGGTGGCTTCCGCCCTCTTCGGCATCATTTCCGGCATCATGAATAGCGACAAGTGCGAACTGAAGCTGCCTGTTGCCATGGCGCTCCACTGCCTGCTGTGCCTGGCAGTTGCCACCGGCGCCGCCGCCATCTGCGGCTATGCCGAGAGTTTCCTGGAGCTGTTGAAGGCCATTCTGCCGGTGTTCGTCATCGTGTATGTGATTGTGTATGCCGTGTGCATCCTGCTGATGAAGCGGGAGGAAAAGAAGATCAATGAAGCGCTGAGAGACAAGTAAACAGCTAAAAGACCGCCGGAAGGCGGTCTTTTTTATGATCTGATGAGTTTTTCGAAACCGGGACTGTAGAAGATATTTCCTTCCTGATCCACCCACATGGCAAGAGCATCGTATTTATCCAGAAGCTTCTGACCTTCTTCCTGAGGGAGTACAAACAGAGCTGTGGACAGGGCATCGGCGAGGCCGGAATCGGCGCAGACAATGGTCACGGACCGCCAGAGGGTGCTGGGATAAAGGGTCTGGGGGTCGATGATGTGGTGGTAGAGTTTCCCATCCACCATATAGGTCCGCTGATAGTCGCCGCTGGTGACGATGCTGCCCCGCTCCAAGAAGAGGGTGTGCAGATAGTTGTCGCCGCCCTCGGGATTCTGAATGGCAACCACCCAGGGGGTACCTTCTTCATCCTTGGGACCGGTGGCGCAGACATTGCCGCCCACACTGATGAGAAAACCTGTTGGGGCGTTTTCACAGACTCTTTGGGCAGACCAGCCTTTGGCGATGGCGCCCACATCCAGCTGCACCATTGGATCGGAAATAAAGACCGTGGATTTTTCCTCGTCAATGATGACGGCATCGAAATCCATATGATGCGCCGCCTCTATCAGAGCGGCATCATCGGGAAGGTGTGCGTTGGCGGGGTCATCAAGACCTGCGGTTCTGGCCTCGTGCCACAGCTGCAGAACGCTTCCCATGGCGGCGTTGACGGTGCCGGAGGTGGCTTCGTAATAGGTTTTGCAATCGAGGAGCAGGGCAACGATGGCGTTATTCACTTCCACCGGAGTGATACATGCCTGATCGTTGACGGTTTTCAGATTATTGAGCCCATCGTAGTCATTGTAGATGTCAAACAACTGATGATATCGCAGCAGTTCGTCATGGATGATCTGGGCGGTTTCCTCAAATGCGGCTTCGGATTCCGCCTGTCCCGTGATGGTGGTGACGGTGTCAAAAAGGGTCAGATAGGTGATGCTGTACTGCTCCTGCCTGCCGCAGCCGGAGAGCAGACAAACTGCCATCAGGAGGATGATGAGTTTTCGCATGATTTCCTCCCGGTTACAGCTTGGTGCCGATGTTGTCTTCCAGCGCATGGATTTTCCGAAGGACATCGGCAGGAGATGCGTTAGTGGTCACATAGCCTTCCAGGGAGGCTGCCTTGGCTTTCAGCATGGCGGACTTGGGATAGATGAAAATCCGGCAGCGGCCCTTGCCGTTTCGTGCTTCCTGAACCAGATTGGCGATGGCGGAATTGCCGTCGAAGGCGATGAGCACACAGTTTCTCCGCTCGAAAATTTCAAAGTTGAAGGACTTGTAGATGCCCATCTCCTGGGACTCGGTGGAAAGGCGGATGCCTTTGATATTGGCCCGGGAGAGCTTTTTTATCTGGCTCTGGGTCATCAGGGCGGGGATGAAGCTGTAAATATCGAAGTTTTTATTGTTCTGAACGATATATTTTTCCTGGCCCAGCAGCTTGTGGCCCACCACAAAGAAGACCTTTTCAGGGTTCAGCCGGTCGAGAAGTGCCTGAAGCAGCTCCCGGTCGCTGTCGCTTACCTTGGGGGACGCGTTGCTGGTGGTGAAGCTGCCGCCTGCGATGATGATGGGATACTTGTCCCAGGGAAGTTCGGCGATTTTATCTCTGAAGACGGGATAGGAGGGATATTTGGAAATGGCGAACCGGACATCCCGGATATCATCGAACTCCTTTTGGAATTCCCTAAGGTAGAATTCTTCCACAGCCTGACCCTTCCGAAGTTCCGTGAGGGCTTCGAACTTTATCCGGAAATTCTCAGCCTGGCGGGCAATGATGATATTTTCCACCGCCTGCATCTTCAGAAATTCCTCGTCGGTGATTTTCAGGAAATTGGCCAGAGCCAGCTGCTCGTCGATGCTGTCGGTGCCGTAAAGACCGTAGCCGTCGGTGCCCATGACGCAGGAAATGCCGTGGGCCAGATAGCTCTTCAGGGGGTGGGTCTTCAGGTCGATGATGTTGTTCAGGCGTACGTTGCTGGTCAGCTGGAATTCCAGGACGATGTTATGCTCCTTGATTTTGGCCAGCAGCTCCTTACCCTGGCGGCTTTTCAGGCTGGCACAGTAAAGACCGTGGCCGATGCGCATGTGGGGGAAAGCCTGGCCCGGCAGCAAAGACTGCTCCACAAGAGAAATGGCCTTGGCCATATTGCTCTTCAGGGAGTCATTTTCGCCGGCGTGGACACGGATGGTCCAGTTGGGATCTTCGCTGGCGATTTTGGTAACGATCTCTTTAATGACCGCCTGAAGCTCGGCAATGTCATTGATTTCCTCACCCACAAAGTCGCTGCCCACCACGTAAGGATCCTTGCAGACCACCTTCAGAGCCTGGATGGCTTCCGTCAGATAGTTGGAGGAGGTGATGTTTTCCTTCACCAGAGTCAGGGGAATCCGGCGGATGGCTGCCAGGAAGCGGATATCCACGCCGGTTTCTTCCTTCACAAGGGGCAGAATCCGGTGGATCTGATGGAGCATCCGGGCGGCAACAGGCTCTTTCTTCACCAGGGTGGTGTCGCTGATTTCCACATACTGGATGTGGCGCTTCTGGTATTCCCGGCCGATCCACAGGAGGGTGTCCTCGTAAAAAGTCATGCCAGCAAATTTGATATTGCCCGCATCCTGAAGGCTCCGCTGCAGGTAGTAACGGATGTCCGGGTCTTCGATTCTGCCGATGTTCCGCAGTTCAATCCGGTAGTCGCAGGGGACACCCTTGGTGAAGACGTAGCGATAAAGGTAGAGCTTTTCCAGATTGGTGAACACCGCCTGGGAGTCCTTCAGAATGGAAAGGGACTGGCGGATGCGATTGATGTTTTTGGATGCATACTCTAAGTTGTTTAAAATCAGGTCGGCAAAATTGATGAAGGTGTTGTCGTCTACCTTCCGCTCCCGGTATTTCCCCTGAAGACCGGAAAGGTCCAGCTTTTCCCGGACTTCTTCCCGCTGCTGTTCCAGAAATTCCTGCTGGGCGGGAGAGACGGTGAGCTGGAGCTTTTTGATATAGTACAGGGGATAGCGGATCTGGTGCTTGATGGCCAGGGCAATCAGGATATCCGCATTGAGGTTGGCGTTGCCGTGGGTGTGCAGGTCCGTTTTCAGCTTCACGTGTTCCAGAACATAGGACTTGACCAGAGTCTCCCGGAAGGAGTATTTATAGTCCTTGGTCTGGCTCATAAGGGTCTTGGCGATGGCGGGAATCACGGAATTGACCACAATCCGGCCGTCGGGATAGATATTGGCGAGTTTGGTGCCATTGAGCCGGAAGATGTAGACCTTCTGACCGTCACCCTTGATGTAGCAGGGGATGGTGCCGGTGATGACGGTTTTGCCATCCCGCTGCGCGGTCTTCTGGCCAGAGATGATAGCCAGATTGTTGATCAGATTATCAGACTGGTGATTGGATGCCCGGATGACATAGGACAGGACATCGCCCTCCATGTCCAGCGTGACGGCAATATCCTTTTCCTTATCCAGATAAAACTTACCGAAGAAGCTCATAGCGACACCTTCCATCTGCGTTTCTTTTTATTCTATCACAGATACAGAAAAAAGACAGGGGGAAACCCTGTCTTTTTATTTTCTTTCGTTATTTCTTAGTGGCAATCACGGCCATTTCCACCTTGCAGTCTCCTGCGATGGCCACATCGCCGAAGCAGATTCTGGCGGGGAGCTTTGCTCTCCGGAAATGCTTCACATACTCCCGGTTCATGGCGTCCTTGTACTCCCACTTGGAAAGCAGCACATCCACACGGACCACATGGTCCATGTCAGAACCGTACTTTTCCAGAATGACCTTCAGGTTGTCAAGAATCCGGTTGGTTTCGAATTCAATGGTGCCGTAGGCTTCGTCCCGGGTGGAAAGTTCCTCGGAAACAAGGCCGGAAAGGAACAGATATTTGCCGTCGGTGACTACGATGTCACTGTAGGGCTGGTCTTCCTCTTCCACAAAGATGATGTATTCGTTGTCCATAGTTTCGCTCCTTTTGTAGTCGGTGAGAAAATTGTAAAGGGCATCCTGGGAAAGAACACCCCGCTTCAGATCTTTGGGGAGCAGTCCCTGCTCATCCAGTTCATAATCCCGGAGCCACTGGCCGCTTTCAAAATATTTGGTCAGGATTCTGACGTTTTCCGGATTGTCCGTTTCGTCGAAGCACTGCTCCATCTGCCGGATTCTGTCAATTGCATCGGTCATGGCCTGCCCTCCTTTTGGAAATATCATACCACAGAAAATGCGAAATTGAAAGAAGATATGAAAAAACCGCCGCTCTTTGGGAGCGGCGGCATATTCTACAGAGGGAGGATTATTCGCCGATCAGCAGCACGGAAATGTCATTGACATTGGTGCCGGTGGCGCCGGTGATGATCAGACCGTCACACTTCTGCAGGGCGTGGTAGGCGTCGTTGTCCTGCAGGACGTCGCTGATCAGAATACCCTGGGCCTTCAGGGTGGCTGCGGTGGTGCCGTCCACGTAACCGCCGGCAGCATCGGTGGGGCCGTCGGTGCCGTCGGAACCGACGGAGAAGACACAGGCGTTCATGCCGGCAATGCCGTCGGCAGCGGCCAGAGCCAGTTCCTGATTTCTGCCGCCGAGACCGTGACCGGTCAGATGGACAACGGTTTCGCCGCCAACCAGGAAGGCCAGCTTCTTGCCGGAATCGCCATAGTAACGGGCGATGTTGCTGAGGAAGACACCTGCATCCCGGGCGGTGCAGCACAGCCGGTCGGTGAGGGTGACAGGCTCATAGCCCAGTTCCCGGCAGGTCTTTTCCGCGGAAATGCATAGTTGACGGACGGAGCCGGTGATGTGAGTTTCCACATTGCCCAGTTCCTTGGGAGTCTCGGCCAGCAGCAGGCTTTCCATATCGCCGGTGAGGGTCAGGTTGTACTTCTGGACGATGCGCTTGGCGTCCTCGGTGGTGGAGGAGTCGGGATAGGCAGGGCCGGAGGCGATCATATCCAGCCGGTCGCCCAGAACGTCGGACAGCACGATGGTGAAAACCTTGGCGGGCTGGCACAGCTGAGCAAAACGGCCGCCCTTGACTGCGGAGAAGCGCTTGCGGACGGTGTTCATCTCCACAATGTCAGCGCCGCAGGCCAGCAGCTGCTTGGTCAGACGGTTCAGGTCCTCTTCGGGAATCAGAGGCTTTTCAAACAGTGCGGAGCCGCCGCCGGACAGCAGGAACAGCACTGTATCATTTTCAGAAAGGCCGGTAACGGCATCGATGGCAGCCTGGGTGCCTCGGAAGGAGTTGGCATCGGGGACGGGATGGCCTGCCTCGTAGATATCCAGATTGGCAATGGGGCCCTTGCTGTGGTCATACTTGGTGACCACAACGCCGCCATGGATCCGGTCGCCCATCTGGTCATGGGCGGCCTTGGCCATCTGCCAGCCGGCTTTGCCTGCTGCAATCAGGATGACCTTGCCATCGGAAAACTGCGCTTTTTCCAGTGCGGCCTGAACGGCTGCATCGGGCAAGGCTGCCGCCAGAGCGGCATTCATGATTTTATTGGCATTTTCTCTCAGAGACATGAAAATGCTCCTTTCATGCAAATGTGCAGACGGATGCAGCAACCCCGAAGGGTTGCTGCATCAAAGGGGGTAATGTAACGATCAGATGAACAGGGAGATGACGAAGAGAATTGCAATGATGGTAATGCCCATGACGGCTGTCATACCGGTCTGGCACTTGTAAGCTTCTTCGGTCTTCATGTCGGAGAACTGGGAGACAACCCAGAAGTAGGAGTCGTTTGCGTGGGAAGCGACCATGGAGCCGGCGCCGATGGCCAGAACCACGATAACCTTGCCCAGAGGAGAGGTGAAGCCCATGGTCTCCATCAGAGGAGCCATCATGCCGGCGACGGTGATCATGGCGACAGTGGAAGCGCCCATTGCCAGCTTCAGGATCATAGCCAGGATAAAGGGGATCAGAACGCCCAGGCCGGAGTTGACCAGACCGCCGACGGAGGCAGCAATAGGCATGCACTTCAGAATAGCGCCGAAGGAGCTGCCTGCGCAGGTGATGGCCAGAATGCCGGCGGAATCGGTGACACCCTGAGTGACCCAATTCAGAGTATTCTTCTTCTCGGATTCGGGAATGGTGGTCAGGGACAGGAAGACACCCAGCAGCAGTGCCACGACGGGGTTACCAATGAACATAATGATCTGATACAGAGTGCCGGTGCCCAGAGGCTTGTTGGGGAAGTCAACGACGGAAGCCAGACCGATCAGGATGATGGGCAGCAGCAGGGGAGCAAAGCTCTGCAGAGTGCCGGGCAGCTTGCCGTACTTCTCACGCAGCTCTTCCAGAGTGAACTCGGAGTTTGCGGGGATGTTGATCCTGCTGGCGATCTTCTTGGCGTAAATGATAGCGACAGCAACACCGGGGATGGAGACCAGCAGACCGACCAGAATGGTCAGGCCCAGGTCAGCGCCCAGGGTACCAGCCATGGCGATGGGGCCGGGGGTGGGAGGAACCAGGCAGTGGGTGGCGTACAGGCCGCCGGACAGAGCGGTACCCATAACAGCCAGGGAGACATTGGACTGCTGGGCCAGTGCGCGGCTGATGGGGGACAGAACGACGAAGCCGGAATCACAGAAAACGGGAATACCGGTAACGTAGCCCATAGCGCCCATAGCGACGACGCTGTTCTTCTCGCCGACAATCTTCAGAATGAAGTTTGCCATGGTCAGAGCTGCACCGGTCTTTTCCAGAATGGTGCCGATGATGGTACCACACAGGATGACAATACCGATGCTGGTCATGATGCTGCCGAAGCCGTTCTTGACCTGATTGACGACCTCCGTGGGAGTCAAGCCGGATTCGGGGTCAACAACACCCCAGAACAGACCGACAGCCAGGGAAATCACCAACATGACGATGAACGGATGCATCTTCAGCTTGGAGATTGCCAGGACCATCAGAAGAACCGCAATGATGATCGTAGCGAATAACAGGACAGTTTGCATTTTACTACCTCCTTTTATTTTTCAAGGTCTTGCGACCTCGATTTACGATAATGATACTCGATGACGAGCCGGACCAGATATTCCTGCCGGAAGGCAGAAAGTCTTCCCAGTTCCAGAACCTCCAGCAGCCGCTTGACCCGGTACTGAAGGGTGTTTTTGTGGACAAACTGCTGCTGCGCGGCGGTGGAGACACTGCGGCCACAGTCGTAATAGGCCTTGGCACTTTCCAGAAGCAGCGCGCAGTCGTCCGGTGCAAAGGCATCCAGAAGCTTCTGATACAGTTCCTTCAGAAAAGCTTCCTCCTGGACGGCGGTGCGGCTGAGCATATAGCTGCAGCGGGTATCCAGGTGGCGGATGTCGCTGAAAGAACCCGCCGAGGAAAGATCCAGAATAGAGGCCTGATCGTAGGCATGCTGGATTTCCCAGAGGCTTCCGCTGGGCATGCCCAGAGAAACCCGGTAGCTGTCATCTGTCAGAGCATGAAGGGAGGCAACATCCCGGCCCTCCAGAGTGCTGCACAGCAGAACCATTCTGCCATCCACAATGCCCCAGACATCGTGCTGCTTTTTCAGGAAATTCAGCATTTCCAGCTTTTGGCTCAGCTTCTGGCCCTTTTCTATCTGGCTCAGACCCCAGGGAGAGGAGATGACCACAGTATATATGGGAAACTGAAAATGGATGTTCAGGTTTTCCACAAGACTGTGGGCGGCGGCCAGAATGCCGTTGGGCGGGGAAAGAAGACTCAGCAGCAGCTGGCTGCGGAGGGTGCTTTCCGACAGCCGGGGCCGGAGCATGGCTTCCAGCTGGTAGTATTTGGCGGCATAAACTTCCAGCAGGTGGGCGATGTCCCGGATCTCCTCCGGGTCGCCGTAGATACCCACAACGCCGATGATGGTGCCGTTGACCCGCAGGGGCATGTTGCAGCCTTCCTTAGCGCCGGGGTAACGGTCCAGCTGATCTTTTTTGATATTGACGACCTTTCCGGTGCGAATCGCTTCCCAGGCGCCCTGATGAAAGGATCCGATCCGTTCGTGTTCCGATGAGGCGATGATGACACCGCTGGTGTTCATGATGTTGATGGTTCTGCCGCCCACCAGAGTGGAGGTGACCTCCACCATGTCTTTGGCCAGTTCCTCCAGCAGCATACCGGAGCCTCCTTTGGTTACTCGAAGAAAATGCTGTCGCCCACGCCCAGATGGCAGCCCTGAATGTCAGGACGGGCGCAGATGGCGCAGTCCGCAGCATCGCCGGAGCAGTGGCTCATGCCCAGAATCTCCAGGCCCAGATCCTGCAGACTGGTGACGGTGGTTTCGATGCGGGCCTGATCCGCTTCCACCAGATGGGTGCCGCCGAAGACAGCCTTCACAGGCTTGCCCAGGGTCTTGCGGACATGGGTGATCATATTCAGAATGCCGGGATGGGAGCAGCCGACCAGCACAGCCAGTCCGCCGTCCACCTCCAGGGCCATGCAGATCTCATCGCAAAAGTCATCGGCCACGAAGCCGTTTCGGACCTTCCGGACAAACCGGGGCTGGATCCGCTCGAATCCATGGAGCCGGGGGAAATTGGAGATCAGGTAAACACCGGGGAAGATTTCCTCCACACCGTTGACTTCCCGGCGGGTAATGCGATGCTCGTCCAGGAATGCTTCGTCAAAACCTGCGGAAAGATCGGTGCAGCGGACACCGTTTTTGGCGTATTTCGGCTCGAAGAAATGGGGGCCGGTATAGAGCAGGGAACTGCCGAGACCTTTTTCTGTCAGATCGCGGAAACCTGCGGCATGGTCATAGTGGCTGTGGCTGAGGATGACAGCATCCAGATCCTGAAGGCCGATGCCCAGACGGTGGGCATTATACAGGGGATTGGGGCCGGAGCCGCAGTCGAAGAGAATCCGGTGGCCGTCATATTCCACATAGAGCGAAAGACCATGCTCGGCGATGAGCGCTTTGTGCTCTGTGGGCTTGTTGTCCATGAGTGCTGTGATGCGTAACATGATTCATCCGCCTTTCTAAGATATATTTTCGTCACTTTCGACAGAAGTCGATTTATTTCAATCTGTATATTTGACATTATAATCCATTTAGATCCGGAATGGAATACCTTGGTTTTGTTTTCTGTAACAAAAAGGGGAGAATTATGGGATGCGAGTTTGTGCTATATGTAAAATCTTGCCGGATTCTTGCAAAGGGCAGGCCTTGCCGATATAATAGGAGTAATTTGAAAGGAGGCGTATCTTCTTGGTTCAAGCATTCAAGCGAAGCAGAATTGCATCTGCCACGGTCATGGTTTTTTCTGTTGTGATTGCGGTTATCATCTGGGTCCGGGATCAGGATCATCATATCATCGTGCCGATTATCGCATCCTCCCTGATGCTGGGCATCGGCTATTTTGCAGCCCGGCTTCTGGGTAATGTGCTGGCGAGTATGGAAAATACCCGTTACCTGGGTTATCTGCACATGGAGCTGGATCCTGAAAAATTCCTGAAGCTTTACCGGGATGTGCCGGGTCGGATGAAAGGAAGCGATGCCGCCATTTCCCGCAGCTATCTGGCAGACGGCTATGCCGCAGCCGGAGAATATGACAAAGCCATTGAGTTGCTGAGCATCGATCCTCCCGCGGGCAATCTGCCGGTTCAGGGCCTCTATGCTGCCAATCTGGCCGCCTGCTATCTGGGCAAGGAGGATGTGGAACGGGCCGAGGAAGCGGTGAACCGTCTGGATGAGATCATCAGCGCCTGCCGGGTTTCCAAGCCGGATCTTGCCAAAAATCTGACGGAGAGCCTGAATCTGCACAAACAGCATCTGAACTGCCTGACCGGCAAAAAGGTGAACGATGATTGGCTGGATGCCGCCTTCCAGCGGGCCCAGTACAACATCCGCCGTCTGGAGATTGCGAAAATCCAGGCTATGCATGCCCTGCGGGAAGGTGATGCCAAAACCGCAAAGGAGCGGCTGACCTATCTGCGCAAAAACAGCGGCAAGACCTGCTTCAAAGCCTGGGCGGATCAGCAGAAATAACGAAATCACCAAAGAACCCCGGTTCTGCAAAGCAGGACCGGGGTTTCAATATGGTATTACATCAGACCCATGCACCAGATGACGGCGAGAGCTGTCAGAGTCACCAGAGTGTCAATGGTGATTCCGTAGAACATGGGGGCAAGACCGGCTTTCTTAAAGTCGGTAATGCTGGTGCTGAGACCGATGGCGGCCAGAGCCATGACCATCAGGAACTTGCTGGCGGTCTTCATGAGGGAGGATACTTCCGCAGGAATGAAGCCGATGCTGTTGAGAATGGCCAGAGCCAGGAAACCGCAGATAAACCAGGGAACGACTTTTGTAATATTCACCTTCTGGCCGCTGGCTGCCTGAAGTTCTTTCTGCTTGATGCGGGTGCCGATCCAGGCAAAGACCAGGACAGTGGGAATGATGGCGATGGTGCGGGTTAGCTTGACCATGGTGGCGAAGTCGCCTGCTGCTTCGGAAAAGGCGTAGCCGGAGGCCACAACACTGGCGGTGTCATTGACGGAGGTACCTGCCCAGATGCCGTAAGCAATGTCGGACATACCCAGAAGCTTACCCATAATGGGGTACAGCGCGATCATCACCATGTCGAAGAGAAATGTGGAGGACATGGCAAAGGCGATATCCTTGTCATCTGCATCAATGACGGGGGAGATGGCGGCGATGGCAGAGCCGCCGCAGATTCCGGTTCCGGCGGAAATCAGATTGCCCAGCTTCCAGTTGAGGCCGAAGAACCGGCGCAGCAGATTACCTGCGCCGAAGCACATGGCGAAGGTAAAGATCATGACGAAGAAGGTCATCTTGCCAACGGACAGAATCACGTTGACGGACAGTGATGCGCCCAGCAGGATGATGGCCAGCTTCAGGATTTTCTTGGAGGTGAATTTCAGTGCAGGCTTCATCCAGGCGGGGTGGAAGAAGCTGTTGATGAGCGTGCCCATAAACAGGGCGATGATGGAAGCGCCCAGCAGTTCGCCGGGAACCAGATGTTCAATCAGAACGGAAAGCAGCGCCACTGCAAAGCAGATAGCGACACCCAGCAGGAATCTGCCGCGGTCTTTGGTTTTGGTATCCATAATTGATTCTCCTTTGATTTCAGTTACCCCTATCATAGCACAAAATGATGGCAGGAGTAAATGCTCCTGCCTGTTTTTGGTAAATAGTTGCTTAAAGAAATTTCAGAATACCCAGAATCAGCAGGTGGGTGGGATAGAAGGCATAGCATGCCCAGCGGAAAGCTGTGCTGTGGTATCCCTGTTTTCCACGGTAGAGCCAGATGGGAACCAAGGCCAGCAGCGCAAGGCCTTGCCTTGCAATGAAATGGGTGCTGCCGAGGAAGCTGATTTCATAGCCGAAACCGCCCAACATTTCACAGTTGATATACCAGAGGCAGATGAGCTGCCCTGCAAAGCTCCACCACTTCCGCTGCCGGAAGAAGTAGAACACCAGAACTGTCACAATTCCTGCGTGGTAAAAGTCCACCATGGTCAGAAGTCCTGCGACAGCGCCGACTGCAACGGATGCAATACCCACGGCAATCTTCGCCCAGGTGCGCTTCGTTTTTTCATTCCAGTGGAGAAGAGCGATGGAAATGAGAAAGCTCCACAGCACATTCTGGTGGACGGGATAGAAAAGGCGGCTTCCCATGGCGAGGTTAAAGGGAATTTCGGAAAGCACCGCAAAAATCAGCAGACGCAGCACATATTTTTTGAGATTTCCTGTGTGGAAGTAACCCTCCACAATGAGAAAGGCAAAAATGGGGAAAGAAAGTCTTCCAATGCAGGTCAGCCAGTCATTTCCCGGAACTATGGTTCCCCACAGATGGTCGCAGAGCATGAACACCATGGCCATGATGTGCAGGGAAAAGGAAGTGGTTTCGAATTTTGATTTGTTTTCCATGGACAGCATGCCTCCGCATCAGAATATGGTTTATGGTGTTATTATAGCATGCAATACGGCAAAAAAACAGGGGCAAGCTGCCCCTGCTTTCTGTTATTTTGCGATGATGCTGCCCACAATCTGGTGCATTTCCGGTTGGGAGCGGGCATTGTGTGCCTTATTAAGAATCTGCTGCTTTTGGTCCTCCGTCATTGCGCTATAAGCATTCAATGCCGGGGGATTCATTGCCAGTGCCATACCAAACCCAATAGGAACCTTATAAAAATCCATAGTTTTCCTCCTTTACGCTGCTGCATCCAGCATATTTTCGATAAAAATACCGTACCCCATAGTTGGATCATTTACCAGAACATGGGTTACCGCACCTACCAGTTTCCCATCCTGAATAATGGGACTGCCGCTCACGAGTGATTGTCATTATGGACAACATTTTACGACGGACTTTTCTACACAGAATGTGTAGAATTTACTTGTGAAATTATCTTAAGACCATTACAATAGGAGGGAGATTAATGGTAATTCACAAGGAAGTTCGTGGAACAGTCATCTTAAAAGGAAAGTTGGACATATTCATTCCTTTGACAGTTGTCAGTTCGGATTGGAAGCATTGGAAAGCTACCCTTGATCTCAAAACCTGTGAGGACTGCTGAAGTAAGCATGGTACAATTTATGCAATGAGCGAATCACCAAGCCCGGAACCGCCTCTGCATATGTTTTGCCGGTGTATGATTGAACCGATGCGTGCTGTAAAAGCAGGTGAAGGTTCTTATGAGAAGGATAATGGAGCTGATTGGTGGTTGTGGCACAAGGGAGTGCTTCCCAATTACTATCTTTCAAAGAATGATTTGATCACATTAGGGTGGAAACCAGGAAAGGCTCCTGCCAAGTATGCCCCAAACCAGATGCTTACCAGAGGCATTTACCGAAATGAAAATGGACATCTGCCGGATGCACCAGGCAGAATTTGGTTTGAGGCAGATCTGAATTATTACAGCGGAAAACGAAACGGCCATCGTGTGCTTTGGTCGAATGATGGATTGATGTTTGTAACATACAATCATTACGAAAGCTTTTTTGAGGTTATCGGAGGATAAATTATGGAAGATAGAGTTGAAGCAACATTGGACTTAACAGATTGCAGGTATCTGGGAGAATTGCATCAGCGCATCAAAATTGCACTGGATTTCCCGGATCACTACGGTGCGAACTGGGATGCCTTTTGGGATTCTCTAAGCATTGACAGTCCTGTTGAATATGTGCGGATTGTTGGCGAATCTACAATGCCTGAGGAACTGAAGAAGCATCTGGACAAGATGCATGAGATACTACAACGATGCAAAGATGAACAAGCATCATATGGTCTTTTTTTTGGATATGAAATTATAGATTAATAAAAGTCAAAAAAGTTGTCCCTATTATCAATCACTCGTATGGTGATTTCCAATGGGGACAACTTTTGTGTTTTCTAGCGGATCAACTGGCAGCGTCCAGCATATTCTCTATGAATATTCCATAACCCGTAGTCGGATCATTCACTAAAACGTGCGTGATGCGATGATACCCACATAAATCGACGGACTTTTCTACACAAAGCGTGTAGAATTATCTTGTGATATTACGAGAGAACGATTACAATAAGGAGGAATCAATAGATGGTAATACATAAGGAAGTCCGGGGGACAATTCTTACAAAGGGGTTATTGGATATCTATATCCCACCAACTGGAACAAGCTATAACTGGAAACACTGAGTGGCGGTTCTGGACCTGAAAACCTGTGAGGATTGTGTTAACAATCATGGGCAAATTTATGAAATCAGTGCGAAGGTTGGTTCGGAACCACCAATTCACTTTGCCTGCCGCTGCGTCATAGAAGCAATGAAGTCTGTCATTGCAGGCAAAGGGACGAAAGATGGTATCAATGGTGCGGATTGGCAGATTAAATTCAACGGAAACCTGCCTGACTACTACATTACCGAAAAAGAGCTTGCTGCGCTGGGGTGGAAACATGGAAAGGCACCGGTAAAATACGCACCAGGAAAAATGGCAACGATGGGCATATACCAAAATAGAAATGGACATCTTCCAAATGCTCCCGGCAGAATATGGTATGAAGCAGATATCAATTATTACAGTGGCAGACGCAATGCGCACAGAATCCTGTGGTCGAACGATGGCCTGATATTTGTAACCTACGACCATTATACGACATTTATGGAAATAGTTTAAGGAGTATAAAATGGAAAAAGCGATATTGGATTTAACGGATTGCAAATATCTGTTGGAGATGCATGAACGGATCAAAACAGCTTTGCAGTTTCCTTCATACTACGGAAGAAACTGGGATGCGTTCTGGGACAGCTTAACCTATGAAAGTCCCGTAGATTTCGTGGAGATTCATGGAGAACATACAATGCCCAAGAATTTGTTACCGTCTTTGGAGAAAATGCATGGAATACTTGAGGAAGTAAAACAAAAGCGGGAAGAACTGGGTTGGGAATTCGGTTATAAGATCGTAGACTGAGGAAAAGCGTGGGCAGCAGCCCACGCTTTCTTTCGTAAGTCATTCAATTCGGGATTATGCTGTCGTGTAGAGGAAACCTTGTTTGTTAATCACCCCACGGTGATTTGCGTCATTTTTGTTGATTAAGAGGCTGCATCTAACATATTTTCAATGAAAATGCCATACCCGGTATCCGGGCTGTTCACAAGCACGTGGGTAAAACGATGATGCCCACATCGCAACTGACGCTTTACAGAGTCTGTGAAAAAAGCGCACTGCACTTTGTAGACTTTGAGGAAACAATATGATATGCTTTTCTTGCACAATGGAAAGGGGAATTACAATGAAATTAGGAGCGAATTTGCAGTATTTACGTAGACTGCATGGGAATATGACCCAGGAAAAATTAGCGGAACGGATGCATGTATCTCGCCAGACCATTTCCAAATGGGAAACAGAAGAAGCAATGCCGGAGCTGGATAACCTGGTTGAACTGAGCAACCTGTTTTCCTGTACGATAGATGCCTTGCTGAAAGAGACAATGGAGCCTTGTGAGGACTACTTTTCCCCCGTTTCCATCGTAACGGTACCGGCATTTACACTGGGCCGCTATGTGATGATCAGTCCGCAACCGGAAAATGATGTTCAGACATATCTTGACAATTGGGCAAAGGCAAGCGGATTGTATGCATACCATCCGCATCCCCGGCAAATTGGCTGGGATTTTCCCTTTGTGTCCATGGAGCAACAGAATCGTTTTGGACTCCGGGGCTATGTGGCCGGATGGATTTTGCCGGAGGGTTTCGTGCCGAAATGCCCCGGTGTGGAGATTTACACGCAAAGCGAAGCAAAGTATGCCAAAATCACCGTCTACGAACCCTTCCGGGCAGCTTTCGACCGGATCCCAAAGGGTTACCAAAAAATCTTGGAGTTTTTGGGAGCCAATGGCTTTAAGGAGAACCACGGCACCGAATATCTTGGATGCTTCGAAGAAGTTTATCAAAAAGATGGTGCTGTGTGCATGGATATTTTCATCCATGCAGATTGTGTCGGAAAAGGAAATCTGCATACAGATTTCAGCAGAGGAATGTAATACACAAGGAAAAGCGTGGGCATTGCCCACGCTTTCTTTCGTAAGTCATTCAGTTTGGGATTATGCTGTCGTGCAGAGGAAACACTGCTTTGTAAATCACCCCACGTTGAATTGGGTCGTTTTTGTTGGCTAAGAAGCTGCATCAAGCATATTTTCAATGAAAATGCCATACCCGGTATCCGGGCTGTTGACGAGCACATGGGTCACTGCACCGACCAGTTTGCCATCTTGAATGATGGGACTGCCGGACATTCCCTGGACGATGCCGCCGGTGGCGGCAAGAAGGGTGGGGTCTGTGACTTTAATGAGCAGGTTCCGGCCGTCGACTTTTGTCTGGGGATAGATTTTCAGAATTTCCACAGAATAATCCCGCGGGCCGTTGCCATCGATGGTGGAGCGGATGGAGGCTTTCCCTGTATGAATCTCATCGTGAGATGCAACCTCGATGGCATCTCCATCCCAGGCACCCGGTGCAGTGCCGAAGACCCCCTGGGCGGAATTGACGGTGAGATTCCCCAGAAGACAGTCGCTCTGCAGCGCCCCTTTCAGCTGCCCGGGTTTCCCGGCCTTGCCCTTTTCAATGGAGATGACGGATGCTGGAAAGGCACTGCCCCGGGTCATGGAAAGCAGTTGACCTTTGCTGTCATTAACGGCATGGCCCAGAGTACCGAAGCAGCCGGTGTCCGGATCGAAAAAGGTCACGGTGCCGATGCCTGTGATACCCTGGCGAAGAAATACCCCTATTTTCGGCCCGGCAGCGGTGATGTCCGGTTCCATGGAGAGCTGACATTCCCGACCTCCCCGGTCCACCACCAGTTCCACAGTACCGTCGGAGAATTTCAGAGCCTGCTGCACATCCTCCGCACTGTCGATGGTGCGGCCATCGATGGAAATGATTTCATCTCCGATCTGAAGGCCCGAGTTCCGTCCGGCGGTGAGCAGGTCATCGAAGGCTGCCACAGTGACACTGTCGTTATGAAGCTCCAGACCGATGACTCTCCCCACAGGCACCAGGCGGTCTGCTGCAAAAACGGAAATGCTCATAAAATATATTGAAATTCCTGCGAGGATCATTTGCGTGATTTTTCTTTTCATTCTGGATCGCCCTCCTTTTCGTCTGCCCTCTTAATATGACCCGGGCGGATCGTTGTAAACTCTGAAAATGTCGAAAAAAGAGGGAGAAACAGGAAACAGCGGCAAATTTTACTTGCCAGAATCGCACCGCCTTAGTAAGATAGAGGGACGAGGAGGAGATACTATGAACCGAAATGTTGACTATGAACTGATGACCGCGCAGCTTGCCGCCCTGACGGAAGATGTACCCTATGAAATTGCAAATCTTTCCAATGCGTCCGCTCTTCTCTGGCAGGAGCTGCCGGACATCAACTGGGCAGGTTTTTATAAAATGGTGGATGGACAGCTGGTGCTCTATCCCTTCCAGGGAAAGCCTGCCTGTATCCGGATCCCTGTGGGAAGGGGTGTCTGCGGCACCGCCGTTGCAGAGGATGCTGTGCAGCTGGTGCCAGATGTCCATAAGTTCCCCGGACATATCGCCTGCGACAGCGCATCCAATTCCGAAATCGTGCTGCCCATCCATGTGAAGGGCGAAATCTGGGGCGTTCTGGATATTGACAGTCCTTATTTTGAACGTTTTACCCAGCAAGACCGGGAAGGTCTTGAAAAGTTTGTCAAGGTGCTGGAACGAGTGCTGTAAATTGCAGTTTATCGAGGTGTTCGGTGGGGAAGCCACCCCTGGCCCCCTCCCTGAGGGGGCTGGCAAAAATCTTTGATTTTTGACTGGGGGAGTGTCGTAAAGTCGATAGGACACTCCCTCCGTCAGCCCTTCGGGCTGCCACCTCCCTCAGAGAGGGAGGCAAGTGGTGCGGCGCAAACT
>JAFXAV010000064.1 GCA_017516785.1 Oscillospiraceae bacterium | reverse complement strand
GAAATTATGCTACTCTATAGAGGAAGCTGACGGCGTGTTTCACAACCATATAACGCGGATTGCTTCTGCCTGTGCGAGAGACAGAAACATTCTTACTTATGGTGGCTTCAACATCTGGTGGAGAAATATTACCAAGAAGGAATTGTCTGCAAACCTGTACAGCAACAGAAAAGTTCGCCTTGTAGGGATGCTTTCTGTTTGGCTTATGAATGACTACGTGCGAGGTAATCAATTCAGAAAAGTTGTACATGATCAGTCTGGCAAAGATCTCCTGGGTAATGTTCTCCACCTTTTTTGCGTGAAAGTGGAGCAGGCCTACCGTGTATTTGAGTTCGCGGAAAGAGGTCTCAATACCCCAGTGCATACCATAAAGCCGTTTCAGCTCGTCCGGCGGAAAGATTTCAGTATCCAGATTCGTAATAACAGTTTCATAACAGGAATCGGAGATTTTAAATCTGACAATTCGAAACGGAAGGTAATAGAACGTAAGCGGGTCATGTTTTCTGCTGGCAGAAGGTAAAAAATCGAAAGGACAATTGGCATAAAGAAACTTATACCGGTTTGTATCAAGCAAAAGTTCTTTGGCCGCTTTTGTCTGCCTCTTTGTCAGATGCAGTTGAAAAGAAGAGTCAAACTCTGGTGCTGCAGGAAGTTTCAGGGAGGAAGCGATTCCGGAAGAATCAATATCCTTGATACGAATCAAATATTTCCAGCCTTTTTCCTGGATATGAGCCAACAGGTTGTAGCTTTCATATCCTCTGTCAGCAATTACAATGGCCTTTGACACAGAGGAACGGTCTACCATTTTACAAAGCACACCTCTTTCATCAGCCTTTTTCCGTCCACATACAGTCACATCAAGATAAGTACGCTGAAGCAGATCGTATACTGCATCCAGATGCAAAAGATTATAGGGTTTCTGACCATTAGCCCCCGGGAAAAAGCTGTCCGGGTGATTGGGGGTTGTTGGTATCTGAATATCTGAACCGTCAGCGGCAAGTAAACGATACCCTTTATACAGCTTATCCTTGTCTGTATTTTTCACAAACAGGTCAAAAAGAGATGGAAACGCAGAATCATTGATTTTTTGGCGCTGCTGGATAAAGGCTGAGCTGGAAGCGGTATGTTTGCTGCATTTGAAATACCGCAGCAACTCATTGGTCAGACTGCCTCCCTCCATGCAGAGTAAAATAGATATCATCTCACGAAGAGGGAGTTTGCGATCCCTGGTAAAGTCACGGTTTGGGTTTTTCACGAATATCTTAGTGTTTTCGCATAGCTTCGCAATGGCGTTATTGAGTGCTTCTTTCACGATCTGAACTTGACTTGACATTATTAGGCCTCCTTGTAATTTCGGTGCAAACACCTCTAATTACAAGGGCCTTTTTGCTAACAACAGTTAGCAAAAAGGCCGCACATATGACTCTGTTTGTCAAGTTTAATTTTGAAAATAACTATAAAAAACTGGGCCCCGCATTCATGCGAGACCCAGCCTTTCTTAACTTAGTGGCATTGGGGCTATGCCCCCGCCCTATGTATGTTCTTCTCAATCGGGCTTGTACATGGTCTTCCACTTACCCCGGACAGTTCTGGGTACAAAGAAGGCCGTACGGCAGACCCAGTCGGAGACCATGGCGATCCAGACACCCAGCGCGCCCATACCAAAGTGGACACACAGCAACCAGGAGCCGAAGATGCGGCAGGCCAGCATGGATCCGATGCCCACCCACATGGTAAATTTCACATCATTGGCCGCCCGCAGGGCATTGGGCAGCACGAAGGATACCGGCCAGAACACAATTGCAAGAGAAGCGTGGATGGTGGAAAGCTGCATTGCCAGCTCCCGGGTCTGGCCGGACAGGGCACCGTAAAAGCCCACCAGCTGATCCATAAACACCAGGATCAGCACATTGCTGAGGCCCTGAGCCAGGAAAGTCCAGCGCAGCATCTTTTTAATATAGTAGGTAGCCTGATCCGTATCCCGGGCACCGATACACTGGCCCACAACGGTCACCATGGCCAGGCCCATGGCCTGACCCAGGATAATCCCCAGCCGGTCGATATTGCCTGCCACTGCATTGGCAGAGACCTGGGTGGTGCCAAACAGGGTGATCATACTGGCCACAATAAGCCGGCCCAGGGAGAAAAAGCAGTTCTCGCAGGCGGAGGGAACGCCGATGCGCAGAATGGAAGCCATCATCTTTTTGTCGATGGAGGTCAGGCCCTCCCGGGTCAGACTCAGCTCCTGCTCCGGTTTTGCCACGAGGACCATCATGTAAATACCTGCTACAGCACGGGACACCAGCGTGGGCACCGCCACACCGTAGACACCCCATTTCAGCACGAAGATACAGAATGCGTTACCCGCCACATTGATGATGTTCATGAGCATGCTGACTTTCATGGACACCTTGCTGTTGCCGACGCTGCGGTAGATGGCCGCACCGGCATTGTACAGGGCAATGAATGGGAAAGACAGGGCAGTGATCCGCAGATATTTCAACCCCGCTGCCTTTACATCCGCTTCGATAGCGCCGAAGCACAGCATCAGCAGTTCTTCGTCAAAGATCAGGCAGGGGATCATGGTCAGCACGCCCAATCCGATGGACATGAGCACCAACTGTCCGGCACTTTTCTGTGCCTTCTCCAGATTCCGGGCACCCAGGAACTGGCTGGTGACCACTGCGCCGCCGGTAGCCAGAGCAGCAAACAGCACCAGAATCACCGCATTGATCATATCCACCAGGGACACACCGGAAATGGCCGCCTCACCCACAGAGGACACCATTACACCGTCCGCCATGCCCACCAGGATGGTCAGGCCCTGCTCGATCACCAGAGGAATGATCAGCCTGATCAGCTTCTGAATGGAAAACAGTTTCTCTTTCAACATGATCCACCTTCTTCAAAGCATCTTTCTCTGAATTATACCATTGTATGAAAAAACTTTCAATGCTAAAATATGTCACAAAATCCCGGCTGAAACGTATGTAGGGTGAAAGGAGGCGGCGGCCCATGGATGCGGATATTCTGGAAGAACTCTACCGGAAATACTACGCCGGTGCAGTGCTGTACTGTCTGGCCCTCTGCGGCGAAGAACACTTAGCCCAGGACCTGGCATCGGATGCCTTTGTCAAAGCCTATCTGAGCCTGCCGAACAGCGTTCCCTCCTTTCGCTACTGGCTCCTGCGGGTGTGTAAAAATCTCTGGATCGATCATCTGCGAAAACGGAAGTGGGAAACCTCCGGGGAGCCTCTGGAGCATATGAGCGACGGTTCCACCCCGGAAAGCAAATACCTGCAGGATGAACAGAAGCGCTGCCTGTGGCAGTGCCTGTCGGAGCTTTCCCCCCAGGACCGGGAGCTGGTGACCCTGCATTATATTTCGGGCCTGGGCCTACAGGAAGCAGCCCGGCTGCTGGGCTGCAGCTATGCTGCCGCCCGCCAGCGGATGGTGCGGCTGCGGCATACATTAAAATTCAGAATGGAGGATCTGGGATATGGAGAACTGGAATGAAACGATCCCTCTGCCGGAAAACGACGCAGAGCTGCTGAAAATTCGAAAAGACCTGAACAGGAGAAACTGGAAAACCATCCTCACCAGCCTGCTGCTGGCAGCGGCGATCCTGCTGGTATCTGTCTACGGCATCATTCCCGCTGTGGAAACGCTGTACTGGGGGCCCTTTGACAGTGATTATAATGCAGGAAGCGATTTGAGAATGACACTTCAGGCCTATACTGAGCTTTATCAGCCTGGACGCTCTGTACAGATGATCGCCGGAAAAACCGGCTTTGCCACCTATGACCTGCATATCACCCGGACAGATGATGCCACCGGGGAGCAGGAATACATTGGCGGTATGCTGGAACGGGGCCTGCTGGATTTGGATTACTACTATTTTAACACCCGCACAGAGGATCTTTACCTCTCCTCTGATTACTATGCAGACCCATCGGAGGAAACCAAGGATGCAGAACCCTTCGATATGCGGGATATCTGGTCTTCCAATACCGCAGACGTTCTCTCCCAGCTGCCGGAATATATCCAGCTGAAAGCAGTCGTCCATTTCCCGGAGGACCTTACCATGGAGCAATTCCAGCAGCTGCTGTTCAAATACAACTGGGATGCCAGAAACGGCGTTTCCGTCCTCTGGACCGCCGTCCGTGTGGAAGGCGACGCAGCATCCTCGTTTCCCATCGGTTTTTCCGTGCACTCCTATAACGGCTATGAGCTGAACGAAACCTATCCGGAATTTTTTATCGATAACTTCGCTCCTGACGGCTCCCATATGACCCAGCATTTCAAAAGCCTGCTGCGGTTTCAGTCCGATCAGGTGTCAAAAGACCGGGGCCCCTCTTTCCGCAATGCCGTGGGAGAATATTCCGAGTATGTTCTGAGCTATGTGGAAGAACATGGTGTCAGCACCTACGCCTGCCTGGTTTCCGCCACCCCGCAGGGTCTGCAAGCCATGCTGGAGGATGGCACCGCCAGCCACGTCATTCTTATGGATGGCTGGATCAACGTAGGATAACCATCTTCATTGTCATTTCGCACAAAAAACCGAGCTTTCTTTCTACCCGCTTAATACACTCTTAATAAATTACCCCTTATTTTTTAACACCCCTGGGGTATAATATAGTCAATCGATGGATTTCATTCTTTTTCATTTTCTTACCTCTCTTTTTCTCTGGAAGAATCCCGGCATGGTCTGGTCAACCACGCCGGGGTTCTTTCATTTTGTACAAAACATACTGTTTTCTGCACGCGGACACTTGCCCGTATACAAAAGGCACAAAATAATTGTTAAGAAATCATTAAATTTCAGCATATTGATTTGTTGAAAAAAAGCTTCTTCTATACTATAATTTATGTCATAGTCGTTTGAGACGGGTTATTGCCTGCGAAAGCTGAACAAATCGGGATAAAATGGGATGTACATCCCATTTTCGTTATTTTGTAAAAATAACGACGCCGGAGGCTTCAGCGAAAAACAGAAAGGATCGATCCTATGAACTCCAAAACCTTATTGTACATCCTCAAGCGTATCGCCCTGGCGGTTCTGACGATCTGGGTGGTCATCACTGTCACCTTCTTCGTTACAAGAGCGGTTCCCGGTGGTCCCTTCATGGGTGAGAAAGCGGTTTCCGAGGCCGCCGAGGCTGCGCTGAAAGCCAAATACGGTCTGGATAAGCCGGTAATGGAGCAGTACTTCACTTACCTGAAGGACATCGTCACCAAGCTGGATTTCGGCCCCTCCCTGAAGCTGCGCGGCCGTATGGTCATCGATGTCATCGCTGACGGTATGAAGACCTCCGTGAAGCTGGGTGTCATCGCCGCATTCCTGGCACTTGGCTGCGGTATTGTCCTGGGCTCCGTGGCTGCCCTGCGCCGCAACACCTTCCTGGACAAGATCATCATGGTCATCGTTACCGCCTTCGTGTCCATGCCCTCGTTTATCATGGGTACATTGCTGCTTCTGATGTTTGCGGTGATCATCCCCATCTTCCCCGCCAACGGTTCCACCGCTGAGGGTCTGGTGCTTCCCATCATCACATTGTCCCTGTACCCCATGGCCTACATCACCCGCCTGACCCGCAGCTCCATGCTGGACGTTCTGGGCCAGGACTACATCCGCACCGCCCGTGCCAAGGGCGTTGCTCCCGGCAAGATCATCTTCGGCCATGCCCTGAAAAATTCCCTGATTCCCGTCATTACCTACTTCGGCCCCATGCTGGCCTACATCGTCACCGGCTCCCTGGTCGTGGAACAGATCTTCGCTGTCCCCGGCATTGGCCGTGCCTTCGTCAGCTCCATCACCAACCGTGACTATCCCCTGATTATGGGCACCACCATCGTGCTGGCCTGCCTGATCGTTATTATGAACCTGGTCAGTGATATCCTGTACAAGGTCGTTGACCCCAGAATCACCCTGGAATAAGGAGAACCCAATGAATAAAAAGATTTTCTCCATGCACGTGGACGTGGACGATTTTATCCCGGCAACGGAAGCAGAAAAAGCCTACATGGTAAAGATGCGCCCCTCTACCACCTTCTTCAAGGACGGTATGAAGCGGCTGATGAAGAACAAGATCGCAGCCATCTCCATGTTCCTGATCATCATCATTGCCCTTGGCAGCATCATCATCCCCTTCTTCTGGCCCTACCGCTACGACAAGATGCTGGGCAACACCCCCGGTAAGCCCATGGATCCCTCTTATAACAACCTGGCTCCCTTCGAGTATGGTGCCACCGAGCAGAAGCGGATCGAAGCCGGTGAGGATGTGTTCCCCCATATCTTCGGCACCGATGCCCAGGGCCGTGACTACTTTATCCGTATCGTCTACGGTACCCGTATCTCCCTGGCAGTTGGCTTCTTTGCCTCCATCATCGTTTTGATTATCGGTCTGACCATCGGTTCCATCGCCGGCTACATCGGCGGCAAGGTGGATATCATCATCATGCGCATCGTGGATATCATCTACTCCCTGCCTGATACCCTGATGGTCATTCTGCTGGGCTCTGTTATGAAAGTTTCCCTTGGCCCCCTGCTGGAGGGCACCATTCTGGAAAAGCTGGGCACCAACATGGTCTCCCTGTTCCTGATCTTCGCACTGCTGTACTGGTGCTCCATGGCCCGTCTGATCCGCGGCCAGATCCTCAGCCTTCGTGAGCAGGAATACGTCCTGGCAGCCCAGGCCACCGGTGCTAAGGCCGGCTGGATTATCCGTAAGCATCTGCTTCCCAACTGCATCAGCGTGGTCATCATCTCCACCTGCCTGCAGATCCCCAGCGCCATCTTCACCGAAAGCTACCTGTCCTTCTTAGGGTTGGGTGTCAACGCCCCCATGCCCTCTCTGGGCAGCCTGGCTTCCGACGCACTGAATGGCTATGCTACTTATCCCTACCGTCTGATCATCCCCGCTGTGGTCATTTCCCTGATCGTGCTGTCCCTGAACCTGTTCGGTGACGGTCTGCGGGATGCTTTCGACCCCAAACTGAAGAAATAAGGAGGAATTAGGCAATGGCAATGTTAGAAGTAAAAGACCTGCGCACCTCCTTCTTTACCCCCGCAGGCGAAGTGAAAGCCGTCAACGGTGTTTCCTTCAACTTAGACCACGGCAAGGTTCTGGGCATCGTTGGTGAGTCCGGCTCCGGTAAGTCCGTCACCGCCTACTCCATTATGCAGATTCTGGAAAAGACCGGTAAGATCGTAGGCGGCTCCGTAAAGTTCAACGGCCAGGAGCTGGTGGGCATCGGCGAGAAGGGCATGAAGTCTATCCGCGGCAACAAGATCTCCATCATCTTCCAGGATCCCATGACCTCCCTGAACCCCACCTATACCATCGGCCATCAGCTGATGGAGGCCATCATGCTCCACACCCCCCGCAACAAGAAGCAGGCCCGGGAGCGTGCCATTGAAATGCTGAAGCTGGTCAATGTCAACGAGCCTGAAAAGCGTATGAAGCAGTATCCCTTCGAGTTCTCCGGCGGTATGCGTCAGAGAGTTATGATCGCTATGGCCCTGGCCTGCGAGCCGGATATCCTCATTGCTGACGAACCCACCACCGCACTGGACGTGACCATTCAGGCTCAGATCCTGGAACTGATGCAGTCGCTCCAGAAGGAACTGGGCATGGCCATCATTATGATCACCCACGACCTGGGCGTTGTGGCCCAGATGTGTGACGAAGTGATCGTCATGTACGCCGGCTCCATCTGTGAGCAGGGTTCCGCTGACGAGATTTTCTACAATCCCAAGCACGAATACACCAAGGGTCTGATGCGTTCCATCCCTACCGTAGATTCTGACGGCAGCCGCCTGCAGCCCATCTCCGGCACTCCCATCGACCTGCTGAATATGCCCCAGGGCTGTCCCTTCGCCCCCCGCTGCGACGCAGCCATGAAGATCTGTATGCGTGAGCGCTGCCAGCGGATGCAGATCAATGAATGGCACCAGGCCGCCTGCTGGATGAACGTGAAGGAAGCCTTTGAAAACGGCACCCTCGAGGAGGTCAACGAAGCATGAGCGACATCAAGAATCTGGTTGAAGTCAAAAATCTGAAAGAATACTTCCCCATCAATGTGGGTATGTTCAAAACCAAGCCTCTGAAGGCTGTGGATGACGTTTCCTTTGCCATCCGCAAGGGCGAAACTCTGGGTCTGGTTGGCGAATCCGGCTGCGGTAAGACCACCGTTGGCCGCACCCTGCTGCACCTGTATAAGCCCACCGCCGGTGAGATCTGGTTCGACGGAAAGCAGATCGTCAGCAAGGCTGACATTCTGGACTACCGCAAGAAGTCTGCCATGGTCTTCCAGGATCCCTACTCCTCTCTGAACCCCAGAATGACCGTTTCCGATATCATCGCCGAGCCTCTGGATGTCCACAAGCTGTATACCAACCAGAAGGAACGCCAGGAAAAGGTACTGGAACTGATGAACCGGGTTGGCCTGAACTCCGAGCACGCCAACCGCTACGCCCACGAGTTCTCCGGCGGTCAGCGTCAGCGTATCGGCATTGCCCGCAGCCTCGCCATGGGCCCCGAGTTTGTAGTCTGTGACGAGCCTGTCTCCGCACTGGACGTTTCTATCCAGGCACAGGTCATCAATATGTTCGATGAGCTCCAGGAAGAAATGGGACTGACTTATCTGTTCATCGCCCACGATCTTCTGGTCGTCCGTCATATTTCCGACCGCATTGCCGTTATGTATCTGGGCAAGATGGTGGAGATGGCTGATGCCAACGAGATCTACAACCATCCCCTGCATCCCTATACCAAGTGCCTGATGTCCGCAGTTCCCCTGCCTGACCCCATCAAGGCACGGGAAAACAAGCGCATCGTCCTCTCCGGCGATATTCCCTCTCCCCTGAACGCTCCCTCCGGCTGCCCCTTCCGCACCCGTTGCCCCTACGCAACCGATGCCTGCGCCGAGAGTATGCCTGAGTTCAAGGAAGTCTCCTCCGGCCATTTCGTGGCCTGCCACAACCTGGAGAAGTTTGGTTAAATTACCTCCCCTTTTTTCTGTGTGTCATTGCGAACCAGTCCGCAGACTGGTGTGGCAATTCCCTGCGATCATACACTAGCGCTCAAATTTGAAGGAGTCAGGAGATTGCCACGTCGCTTCGCTCCTCGCAATGACGATATCATCGTTTCATCATCCCTTCCCAATTGCCGTTCGGGTTGGGATTATGAATATAAAATCTCTTATGAGAAAGGAAAATGAAAATGAAGAAACTGATTGCTATGCTTCTGGCACTGGCCATGGTTCTGTCCCTGGCTGCTTGTGGCGCCAAGACCGAGGCTCCCGCTGCTACCGAAGCACCCGCTGCTCCCGCTGAGACCGAAGCTGCTGCACCCATCGATCCCATCGCAGCTGAGGCTGAGATCCGCTACGCTCTGGGCCTGCTGCTCGACCGTAACTACATCGTCGAAGAGATCACCCAGGCTGGCCAGGTTCCCGCTTCCTCCTTCGTCGCTATGGGTATGATGAACCCCGACGGCACCCAGTTCTATCAGACTGCCGGCTACAGCGATGAATTTGACGGCTACTACAACGTTGCCAAGGAAGCTTTCGAGGCTAACTACGCTGAGGCTTACGCCATCCTGTCCAAGTACTACGAGGTTGACGAGAACGGCATGTTCACCAACTTCCCCTCCCTGACTTACCTGTACAACACCTCCGATTCCCACAAGGCCATCGGTGAGTACCTGCAGAACGCTCTGGCTGCTGTCGGCATCAATATGCAGCTGGAAAACCAGGAGTGGAACACCTTCCTGAACACCCGTAAGAACGGTGACTTCTCCATCGCACGTAACGGCTGGGTCGCTGACTACACCGATCCCATCTGCTTCCTGGATATGTGGACCTCCGGCTCCGGCAACAACGACGTCCAGTACGGCAAGGGCGCTCATGCTGATGTTGCTGCTTACAACCTGGATCTGACTGCTCTGGGCTATGACATCAAGGTTGAGAACGGCACCTGGGCTGAGACCTACGACGTTCTGATCTCCACCATCAAGTCCTGCACCGACAACGAGACCCGTTACGCTATGATGCACATCGCTGAGGATATGCTGATGGCTACCGGCTGTATCGTTCCCCTGTACTTCTACACCGACCTGTACATGATCGATGACTCCGTCGAAGGCTTCTTCGGCAACCCCCTGGGCTACAAGTACTTCTCCACCACCACCGTTAACGGTGAAGGCAACTCCATCTCTGTCT
>JAFXAV010000063.1 GCA_017516785.1 Oscillospiraceae bacterium | reverse complement strand
GTGCAGGTTGTACTTCTTGGAGAAGCAGTAGTTCTCGCCGTCGTACAGCATTGCGGACCAGCCGTTGTCGAATGCGGAGTGGGACTCACGCAGGGTGATAGCGACCTTCTCGAAGCCGTACTTGTCAGCCAGCTGCTTGGCAACGGACTTGTAGCCCTCGTGGTTGATGGTGCCGCCGTAGATGTCGGTAGCCTCGGCCTCGATGCCGAACACGTCCTTGGCGTCCTCTTCGTTGGAGATGCAGACGTCGATGTACTTAGCCAGCTCGGTCATAGCCTCGTTAGCCTGAGCGCGGGTCCACAGCTTGCCGCGGTAGTTCAGGTCGCAGGAGATCTTGATGCCCTTAGCCTTGGCAGCCTGGCAAGCCTGCTTGCAGATCTCAACAACGTTGGGACCCAGTGCGGGAGTGATGCCGGTGAAGTGGAACCAGTCAGCGCCTTCAAAGATCTTGTCCCAATCGAAGTCCTCGGGCTTAGCCAGCTGGATAGCGGAGTAAGCACGGTCGTAGATGCAGACGGAACCACGCTGAGAAGCGCCCTTCTCGTTGTAGTAGATACCGACGCGCTCGCCGCCGCGAACGATCAGGGAGGTGTCAACGCCGTAGCGACGCAGGGAGTTGACAGCAGCCTGGCCGATGGCGTGTGCGGGCAGCTTGGTGACGAAAGCTGCGTCCATGCCGTAGTTAGCCAGAGAGACGGAAACGTTAGCCTCGCCGCCGCCGAAGGTGAACTCGACGTTGGAAGCCTGAACGAAACGCTCGTAGTTGAAGGGCTGCAGACGCAGCATCAGTTCGCCGAAGGTAACAATTCTTGCCATGGTAATCAGAATCCTTTCAAAAATATTTTATTGTAAAGTGTTAAACTGGGAAGACATAAATGGAATTGAAAGTTGATAGTTGAAAGTTGAAAGTTGCGGTATCGCCTACGGCGATGTTTTTAATTATCAGCGAAGCTGATTCAATCACTTCCAGTTTTCCACTTTTTACTTTCAACTGCTTTTGCTAAAAAAGTGAAAGCTTATTCGCCCTTAGCAGCCTTGTGTGCGCTCTTGCACAGCTCGGTGATCTTGTCCCAGTTGCCGGCTGCGACATCAGCCTTGGGGCAGACCCAGGAACCGCCGACAGCGTGGATGAAGGGAGTGTCGATGAATTCCTTGATGTTGTCATTGCTGACACCGCCGGTGGGCAGGAACTTCATGGTGCCGAAGGGAGCAGCCAGGTTCTTCAGAGCCTTCAGACCGCCGTAAACATTGGCGGGGAAGAACTTGACCATCTTCAGGCCGTGCTTCATAGCAGCCATGATCTCGGTGGGGGTGACACAGCCGGGAGCAACAGCGACACCGTGCTCAACACAGTAGCCAACGATCTCGTCGGAGAAGCCGGGAGAAACGATGAACTTGGCGCCCATCTCGATAGCCAGCTTGCACTGATCCAGGTTGACGATGGTGCCGGCACCGACCAGGACATCGGGGCAGTTTTCAGCAACAGCCTTGATGCACTCGGGAGCGCAGGCGGTACGGAAGGTGATCTCCATGGTGTCAACGCCGCCGGCGGCCATAGCCTTAGCCAGAGGAATTGCATCCTCGACCTTTTCCAGAACAACAACGGGGACAACAACGGATCTTGCGAGTCTTTCCATTACAGTCATGATAATAAGCCTCCTAAAATTCTTGCCTATTGGGTCTGCCTTTGGACAGACCATTGATAATTAAATAATACCGAAAAATAGATAAAAAATCAATTGTTATCCATTGATATTCCGTATTTTTGACGTTTTGTACAAAATAGAACGGATTTCTTTTACATGCCGGACACTTGACAAAGGGTGGAAGAACTGCAGCCGGGAGAAAATACAAGGCCCGGGAAGGAATAAGACCTTCCCGGGCAGGGGATGAAATTACTTTTTGGGGACCTTGATCTTGTTCAGCTGGGCATTGAGTTTCAGCAGATCCTTTTCCGTCAGGGTAACGCCCACCATGCCCACCATGCCGGAGGCACGGAGCAGGGTGAAGGAGCCGATCATCTGCATCATGTCAGGGGTGAGCTTGAAGGTGCCGTCCTTCTTGGCTTCGCCATTCTTGTCCTTGGGCTTCATCTGCTTCATCAGCTTCAGCATAAAGGCACCCAGGACCAGCTTGCCCCGGAGGGTCTGCATGATGTCACCGATCTTGTCGTTCAGAGAGAAGTAGCCCTCGGGCATGGTGATGTCGAACCAGTTGATGATGGCATTCTTCTCCTGGAGGCGGTATTCCTCGTTGAAGGTATCCACCTTGCGCAGGGTGCTTTCATCACGGCAGTCACCGGCGATGGCTTCCAGTTTGCTCTCGCCCACGTTGGGAACATCGAAGTAGAAGAAGTGGTCGGCTGCTTCCTTCACACCCAGGCTTTCGCCGTTGACCAGCAGCTCCACGGAGGGCTGGTTGGAGTAGACGGTGACCTTGGTCACGTCTTCCACCCGGTCCACATAGCGCTTGCCGCAGATATGGACGAAGGGTTCGTCGGAGAGCCATGCCTTATAGGCATAGAAAGCGTCCTTCTTATACTTGCGGTCAATGGTGATCAGACCCTTGTGGTTCTGGCCCATTTCACCGCCTTCGCTGCGGGCATCGGCACCGAAGTCGAACATATTCCAGCAGTGGGTGGCCCAGATATAGGGACGGGTGAAGAGCTGGCGGATCAGTTCCTCGTGGTAGTAGGCCTGGTATTCCTCTGTGTAGTCGCCCTGCTGGGGATTGGAGGTGTGCCAGTTCAGACCTTCAGCGCCGTATTCGGAGATACCGATAGCCCGGTTGGGGTACTTTTCGTGGAACTTGTCGAACCAGGGGCCGTTCATGTCGGTCTCGCCGCCGTACCAACCGAAATAGTGGTTGTAGCTGACTACATCGGAAATGTGAACGATGGGCTCGTCCATGCCGCACATGGACACCGCAGCCATGGTGGTGGGACGGGTGGCATCCATCTTGTGGCACAGGTCGTTGAGGATGCGGTGGTTCTCCAGCAGGTCGGGATCCTTGGCGCCGCCAATGGTGATCTCGTTGGAGAGACCCCAGACGACGATGGAGG
The DNA here is from genome assembly GCA_017516785.1 of Oscillospiraceae bacterium. Next base: position 5,500 of record JAFXAV010000063.1, on the reverse strand, counting down.
CGTGGTTATAGTTCTGGACGATCAGCTCGGTCATCTGAGAGATGGTATTCTCCCGGCCGGTGGGCATATGGTTGGAGATGTAGGGGATCTCTGCCCAGATCACCAGGCCCTTTTCGTCGCACAGGTCATAGAAATACTGGTCGTGCTGGTAATGGGCCAGGCGGATGGTGGTGAAGCCGCCTTCCAGGATCAGGTCAATGTCCTCTTCGTGGTGCTCCGGCAGCAGGGCATTGCCCAGGCCCCAGCGGTCCTGATGGCGGGCGACGCCCCGGAGGGGATAGCTCTCGCCGTTGAGAATGAAGCCCTTTTCGGGATCGATGGAGAAGCTGCGGCAGCCGAAGCGGGTGGAAACGCTGTCAAGAACCTCACCGTTTTCCAGCAGCTGGGCGGTGATGGTGTACAGATAGGGATCCTTCCGGCCCTGCCACAGATGGGCGTTCTGGATGCGGAAGTTGGCCTTTGCGCCGCCTTCGAAGGAGCCGATCTCTTTGCCGTCCCGGTTGCACAGGCTGTAACGGACGCTCTGACCTTCCTTGCGGTTGGTGAGGTAAACGGTGACAGCTACCTTGGCATCCGCACCGTCCATGGTGGGGGTGACCTGGATGCCGGGAGTGCCGTAGTAGTCCAGATCGAAGTGGCTCTCGGGAACGCTGATCAGGTTGACATTGCGGTACAGGCCGCCGTAGAAGGTGAAGTCGGCAACCTGGGGATAGACATTGTTGTTGGCGGCATTGTCCACCAGAATGGCCAGCAGGTTTTCCTCCTGCAGTCCGTCGGTCAGATCCACACGCCAGGTGGAGAAACCGCCGTCATGGTGGGCCAGGTGCTTTCCGTTCAGATATACGTCCGCAGAGGATGCGGCACCCAGGATCTCCAGGTAATGGCGCTGGCCCTGGGGCAGGTCAGCCCGGTTCAGTGCCTTGGCATAGCAGCAGGTTCCGCGGTAGTAGTCATTGCCGCCGTCCTGGCCGTCGATGGCGTTCCAGGTGTGGGGCAGGGTGACGGATTCCCAGTCAGCGGGAATGGCAGCAGGAACTTCGGTGATGCCCTTGGCGAAGGACCAGCCGGGATTCAGGGAAAGAATGTTGCGCATTGGTATCTACCTCCATGTTTGTTTTTTATCATCCTATCATATTTTTGGGAAAAAAGAAAGAAAAAGAAAGATAAAAAATCCATAACCCAAAAGAGATGGCGGAAAAAAACCTCCTTTTGGTAGGATAATTGCGGCATATTGCCCCTGAGGGCGCTGCCTGCACCGGACGGAATGCTTCCCCTTTACGGAAAGGGGTGGTGAGATGGTTACTTATGAGATGCTGTTTACATATACCCTGGTGATCGTAAGTATCATTACACTTGTCCTCGACATCACCCATCGAAGCAAGTAACGGTAATTTTGTTTTTATAAAAAGAAAACGAATTACTCCGTCCCAACACCCTGACAAAGTGTAACGGAGTAATTCGTAACCCAAGGGGGAGTTGACCGGCAGGCGGCGTCCCTCTTGCCGTTATTATAGCACATCCAGCAGCGAAAGGCAAGCGGGATTCTGCCCACTTTTATGGGAAAACGCAGCAAAGATCAACTCAAAACAGATAATTTACGGAGAAAACCTGCCTGCGGCGAAATGCACAGGCAGGTTTTATTTACGGGATCACTGCTCCAGCAGCTTCTCCAGAGAGGCAAGCTTCAGAGCGATGGTCAGGACCTCCATGGCCTTTTCCAGATCCTCCACAGGGGGAAGGCTGGGAGCCAGACGCAGATGGTTGTCGTGGGGGTTGAAGCTGTTGGGATAGGCGGCACCGGCGGTGGTCAGAACCACACCGGCCTGGTTGCACAGGCTCCAGGTGCGCTTGGCGACACCGTCCATGGTGTACAGGGACACAAAGTAGCCGCCGCTGGGGTCCGTCCAGCGTGCAATGTCCAGAGGCTTGATCTCCTGATCCAGCCAGCGTGCCAGGACTTCAAACTTGGGTGCCATAACGGAAGCATGCCGCTTCATGATCTCCAGGGTATGGGCCTTGTTCTTCAGGTACTTGACATGGCGCAGCTGATTGACCTTGTCATAGGAGATCATCTGCACACCGAAGACACCGGTGAAATACTGGATATTTGCCTCGGAGGCAGCCATGCAGCTGGTGCCGCCGCCGGCAAAGGTGATCTTGGAGGTGGAAGCGAACTCATACACCATGTTGGGGTTGCCTGCCTCGGCACAGATGGAGAGAATGTCGGGGAAGGGAACATACTCGCCTTTGAACTCGTGGATGCAATAGGCATTGTCCCAGATGATGGCGAAGTCGGGTGCGGCAGGCTTCAGGTGGGCGATACGGCGGATGGTCTCATCGGAGAAGATGATGCCGTCGGGATTGCTGTACTTGGGCACCACCCACATCATCTTAACCTGGGGATCCTTCATATACTTTTCTACCAGATCCATATCGGGGCCGGTGGGGGTCATGGGGATGTAGATCAGCTCGGCACCGTAGAACTCGCCGATCTGGAAATGGCGGTCATAGCCGGGGGCGGGGCAGAGGAACTTGACCTTTTCCTCCTTGCACCAAGGCCGGGGAGAACCCAGCAGGCCGTGGGTATAGGCGCGGGAAACGATATCGCACATCATATTCAGGGAAGCGGCACCGCCCACGAAGATCTGTTCGGCCTTGCAGCCCAGGATCTCGGCCCAGTAGGCGCGGGCAGAAGGCAGACCGGCCAGTTCGCCGTAGTTGCGGGAGTCGATATCGCCGTCGAAGCAGTCTTCTACAGTGGTCAGGCTGGTGAGAATGTCGGAGACCAGATCCAGCTGCTGCTTGGAGGGCTTGCCGCGGGCCATGTTCAGTTTCAGACCCTGGGCCTGCACCCGGTCATAATCGGCCTTCACCAGAGCGTACTGCTCACGGAGCTGTTCGGTAGTCATGCAAGAATAGGGGGTCACAAAAATCATCCTTTCGGGAAAAGCATAAAGATAATGGGCCTATTATATGCTCCAAACGAAAAAAATGCAATATGCAATTGGTAAAAAATTCATTTTTGAGGCACTTAAACGTTTTTCTGGAGGATTGCACAAACTGCTGCCAGAAAGACAAATGTTTTTGTGTCAGAATCACCTCTTGTTTTTATAGTTTTTTGTGTCTAGAATGAAAGCATAAAATGGAAATAATATGGGGTTATATTCTTTGGCTGGGGCTACTCCGGTGCAGGGAAGCTCCGTAACTTCTGAAAGGACGAGCGCGCTATGAGCGAAATTCTGAATGTCCCTGAAATTTTCGGCAGTGATGTGTTCAATGAAGCAACCATGAAGCAGCGGCTCCCGGAGCAGGTGTTCACCGCCTGGAAGACCTGCGTCACCAACGGCTCCCAGCTTCCTCTGGATGTGGCCAATGAGATTGCTGAGGCTATGAAAATCTGGGCCACCGAGAAGGGGGCCACCCACTATACGCACTGGTTCCAGCCAATGACTGGCATCACCGCAGAAAAGCATGACTCCTTCATCGCCCCCACAGGCGACGGACGGGTGCTGATGGAATTTTCCGGTAAGGAGCTGGTAAAGGGCGAGTCCGACGGATCTTCTTTCCCCAATGGTGGTCTCCGGGCAACCTTCGAGGCCCGTGGCTATACCGCCTGGGATCCCACCTCCTGCGCCTTTGTCAAAGATGGGAGCCTGTACATCCCAACCTGTTTCTTCTCCTACACGGGAGAATCCCTGGATAAGAAGACCCCCTTGCTTCGCTCTATGGACGAAGTTTCCCGGGAGGCGATCCGGATTCTGCGGCTGTTTGGCGATACTGAGACTAAGCGGGTCAAAGCCTGTGTGGGCGCGGAGCAGGAGTATTTCCTCCTGCCTAAGGATCTGTATGCCCAGCGGGAGGATCTGCGGTTAACCGGCAGAACCCTCTTCGGTGCCCAGCCCCCCAAGGGCCAGGAATTGGATGACCACTATTTCGGAACCATCCGTACCCGGGTTTCTGAGTTTATGAAGGATCTGGACGAACAGCTGTGGCGGCTGGGTATTCTCAGCAAGACCAAGCACAACGAGGGCGCACCCTGCCAGCACGAGCTGGCGCCGATCTACACCGATGCCAACACCGCCTGTGACGACAACCAGATGATGATGGCCATTATGAAAAAATGCGCCGCCAAGCACAATCTGGTGTGTCTGCTCCACGAGAAGCCCTTCGCCGGAGTCAACGGTTCCGGTAAACACAATAACTGGTCTCTGGCCACCGACACTGGCAGAAACCTGTTCTCTCCCGGCAAGACCCCCAGCCAGAATGCCCGGTTCCTGCTGTTCCTGGCGGCATTCCTGGCCGGTGTGGACGAATATCAGGACTTCCTGCGCTGCACCGTTGCCTCTGCGGGTAATGACCACCGTCTGGGCGGCGGCGAAGCACCTCCTGCCATTATCTCTGTCTTCCTGGGTGATGAGCTGAATGGAATCATCCGTTCCATCATTGACGGCACAAAGTATAAGGAGCAGAAGAAGACCCTGCTGCGCATTGGCGTAGACGTGCTGCCTCCTATCCCTAAGGATACTACCGACCGCAACCGTACCAGCCCTCTGGCCTTCACCGGCAACAAGTTCGAGTTTCGCATGCTGGGCTCGTCCCAGTCCGTGGCGGAGCCCAATATCGCGCTGAACACCATCATGGCAGAGGAACTGAGCCGCTTTGCTGATGTACTGGAAACGGCAGAGGATTTTGACAAGGCCCTTCATGACCTGGTCTGTGAGGCTTTCACCAAGCACCAGCGCATCCTCTTCGACGGTAACGGCTACTCTGATGAATGGAAGGAAGAGGCAGTCTGCCGTGGCCTGAGCAACTATCCTTCTACCGCTGAGTGCTTGCCCAGTCTGGTTCAGAGCAAGAACATTGACCTGGTGGTGCGCCATGGTATCTATACCGAAAACGAGTTCCGTGCCCGGTATGCCATCCATCTGGAGAGTTACAATAAGATCGTGGCCATCGAGGCCAGAACCATGATCGATATGGCCCTGCATCAAATTCTGCCTGCGGCCATCCACTATAGCAAGGATTTATGCGATGCCGTGACAGTGAAGAAAAGCCTTGGCCTGGGCTGCAATGCGGAAAGTGTACTGGTGCGCAGTCTGTCCCAGACCACGGAGTCCCTCTACGATGCCATCGATACCCTGCGCCATGCTATGGAATCTGTGCCCAGGGATGCAGAGGAAGCTGCCCGCTATTACCATGACCGGGTGATCCCCGGCATGAACGCCATCCGCTCCGCGGCAGATGCCCTGGAGACCATGACGGAAAAGAAATACTGGCCCTATCCCACCTATTCGGACCTGCTGTTCTATTAACAGGAAAACTGCCTGCGGAGATTCCGCAGGCAGTTTTTGGTAACAGCTTCTAATACTCATTTCTAATTAAAACATTTAAGAATCCACGCTCTACCAGTAATGCTGGAAACGGTCTGATTGGTCAGGGTGCGGATCGTATCGCAAAGACGGTCCATAACTTTTGCCAAACTCACAAAGACTTCGTTGCG
>JAFXAV010000062.1 GCA_017516785.1 Oscillospiraceae bacterium | reverse complement strand
CGCCTCTTTCTGGAAGGCTTCTGCCGAGGGAGCGAAATCAGTGTATTTATACCCGAACAGTTCATCCGAAATTTCGCCGGTCAGCAGCACCCGAATATCCGTGTTCTTATGGATCGCTTCGCAGAGCAGATACATACCCATGCTGGCGCGGATCGTTGTGATGTCGTAAGTTCCCAGCACCATGATGACCCACTCCAGGGCGCTGAGCACGCTGTCTTTTGTGATAATGACTTCGGTGTGGTCACTGCCGATGTGTTCTGCTACCTCACGGGCATATTTCAGGTCGATAGCATCTTCACTCATGCCGATAGCAAACGTCTTGATAGGAGTCTTGCTCCTTTTGGCGGCAATGGAGCAGACCAAAGAGGAATCCAGACCGCCGCTGAGCAGGAAACCGACCTTGGCATCTGCCACCAGCCTTTTTTCTACCCCTGCGATCAGCTTTTCACGGATGTTGGAGCATATAGTGTCCAAATCGTCATGGCAGATGTTTTCCACTTTGGTCAGGTCACAGTAGCAGACGAACTGCCCGTCCTTGAAGTAATGACCGGGAGGGAAGGGCATGATCTTGTCGGTCAGATCCAGAAGGTTTTTCGGTTCGCTGGCAAAGAGAATGGAGCCTTCTTTGTCATAACCGTAGTACAGAGGTCGGATACCAATGGGGTCGCGGGCGGCGACAAAACCGCCGGTCTCCGCGTCGTACAGAATAAGAGCGAATTCCGCGTCCAGCATGGAGAACATCTCCACGCCGTGTTCTTGATAGAGGGGAAGCAAGATCTCGCAGTCTGACTGGCTGACAAAGGTATATTTTTCGGACAACTTCTGTTTCAGCTTCTCAAACCCGTAAATCTCGCCATTGCACACCAGAAAACTCCCGTTCAACCCGAACGGCTGCATCCCCTCCGGATGCAGGCCCATGATAGCCAGACGGTGAAAACCAAGCAGTCCGGCTCCGGTATCAACGATTCTGCTGTCATCCGGCCCGCGGGTGACCGTGCGGGAAAAGCCCTCCTCAAATGCCCGGCGGTCCGCCCTGGGGCTGCAGTATCCCATGATTGAGCACATAACAAATCCTCCAACCTGCACCGCCCCGGAAAACCGGGGCGGTGCTAATATTTATTTCAGGCCGAAAAGCAGTTCGCCGTAAGTGGGGAAGGGCCAGTATTTGGCTGCGGTAACCGTTTCGGCCTCGTCTGCCGCAACGCGCAGCTCATTCATCCGGGGCAGGATTTCGTCCCGGATCGTGGCGGCTTCCTCCTCGATACCGTCGACCATTTTCAGCTTCACCATGGCCAGTGACAGCTTTTCTGCCTTATCGTCCATCTGATCTGCCAGGGCAGAGAGTTTCTTGACCAGCTTCTTTTCGTAGTTGCAGGGGGCATCGGTATCCAGTGCCAACTTAGTTGCGGCGGCCCCGGACACAGCGGCGGAATAGGCTTCCACAGCAGGCAGGATATCCTTCTGGACCATGTCCACCATGGTCAGCGCCTCGATGCGGACCACTTTGCAGTAGTTTTCCAGCAAGATCTCGCACCGGGCCTCCAGCTCCGCAGCCGTATAAACCTTGTGGCTGGTGAGCATCTCTACATTTTTCTTATCCAGCATGTGAGGGACGCAGTCAGGTGTGGTACGCAGGTTGGAAAGGCCGCGTCTGGCGGCTTCCTCCAGCCAAGCATCTTCATAGCCGTTTCCGTTGAAGATAATGCGCTTATGCGCCTTGATGGTCTTCTGGATCAGAGCATGCAGGGAGCTTTCGAAGTTGTCGGCTCCTTCCAATTCATCCGCAAACTGCTTCAGCGATTCGGCCACCGCAGTGTTGAGCATGATGTTGCAGCAGGCGATGGAGTCCGAGGAACCCACCATGCGGAACTCAAACTTGTTGCCTGTAAAGGCGAAGGGAGAGGTGCGATTTCGGTCGGTGGTGTCCCGGGCAAATCTGGGCAGTGTGTGAACACCCAGCTTCATCTGGGTTTTCTCAGCAGCGCTGTAAGGTGTGTCGGTCTCAATGGCTTCCAGAATAGCGGTGAGTTCATCGCCCAGGAACATGGACACCACGGCAGGGGGGGCTTCGTTTGCACCCAGACGGTGATCGTTTCCTGCAGAGGCAACGCTCAGACGAAGAAGGTCCTGATAATCGTCCACAGCTTTTATGACCGCCACCAGGAACAGCAGGAACTGGGCATTTTCATAGGGAGTATCGCCGGGAGAAAGAAGATTCATGCCGGTGTCTGTGGACAGAGACCAGTTGTTATGCTTGCCGGAACCGTTCACTCCCGCGAAGGGCTTTTCGTGAAGCAGGCAGACCATGCCGTGCTTGGCGGCTACCTTCTGCATGACCTCCATGGTCAGCTGGTTGTGGTCGGTAGCGAGGTTAGCTGTGGTGTAAATGGGAGCCAGCTCGTGCTGAGCAGGGGCCACCTCGTTATGTTCTGTCTTAGCCAGAACACCAAGCTTCCAAAGTTCCTCATCCAGCTCAGCCATGAAGGCGGCGACCCGGGGCTTGATGGTGCCAAAGTAGTGGTCATCCAACTCCTGACCCTTGGGAGGCTTCGCACCAAACAGGGTCCGTCCGGTATAGATCAGATCCTTCCGTTTTCCGTACATGGCCTGATCCACAAGGAAATACTCCTGCTCAGGGCCGACACTGGGGGTTACACGCCTGACATCCGCGTTGCCAAACAACTTCAGCACACGCAGTGCCTGTTTGTTCAGTGCCTGCATAGAACGCAGCAGAGGTGTTTTCTTATCCAGAGCATGGCCGCCGTAGGAGCAGAACGCGGTGGGGATGTAAAGCGTGTTGTCCTTCACGAAGGCATAGCTGGTGGGATCCCAGGTAGTGTAGCCTCTGGCCTCAAAGGTGGCTCGCAGACCACCGTTGGGGAAAGAAGAGGCATCGGGTTCGCCTTTGATCAGCTCTTTGCCGGAAAACTCCATGATGACCCTTCCGTCTGGAGCGGGAGAGATAAAACTGTCGTGCTTTTCGGCAGTAATGCCTGTCATGGGCTGGAACCAGTGGGTAAAATGGGTGGCTCCCAGAGAAATCGCCCACTCCTTCATGGCATCGGCCACCGCGTTGGCCACTCCGGACTCAAGCTTTTTCCCCTGATTGATTGTCTGCTGCAGGGAGTTATAGACATTGGCCGAGAGTCGGGCCTTCATCATTCGGTCGTCGAACACCATGCTTCCGAACAGTTCAGGTACGTTCATCATTTCAGTCACCCTTTCCGGTAAATAAAAAGAGAGACATCGACGCCAGAGGGTGCGTAATACCCTCTGAGACGTCGATGTCTCTTTACGCCGCAAATCATACGCCGGATTTTTTCCATTGTCAAGAGACTATTTTTGAGAATTTTTTGTGACATATTTTTCGTTGACAAATTCTTTTTTCAGTAGTACACTCATGCCGTGGACGAGGATGTTCGTATGGAGTTAGTGCGCTCTTTTTACGAAAATTCCTCGTTATTTCTTTTTTGCGGTATCTTTTTTACCAAATCTGGAAGGTGGTATTCCTATGAAATTTACCCCTGCGGAAGTGATGCAGTATGTCAAGGAAGAGGAAATCCAGTTCATTCGCCTGGCCTTTTGTGATATTTACGGAAAGCAGAAAAATATAGCCATTATGGCCAGTGAATTGAAACGGGCTTTTGAGGTCGGCATTGCAATCGATGCCTCCGCCATCGCAGGTTTTGGCGGCGAAGTGCGCTCAGATCTATTCCTTCGGCCCGATCCCTCCACGTTGGTTCAGCTCCCCTGGCGGCCAGAGAGCGGAAAGGTGATCCGAATGTTCTGCGACATCACCTACCCTGATGGCAAGAAGCTGGATGAGGATACCCGGGGTATTTTGAAGGCCGCCATTGCTGCGGCCAAGGCAGAAGGACTTAGCTTCGCTTTTGGTGCCGAAATGGAATTCTATTTGTTCAAATTGGATGAGCACGGCAATCCCACTACGATCCCCTATGACAATGCCAGCTATATGGATGTGGCCCCGGATGACAAAGGAGAAAATGTGCGCCGTGAGATCTGCCTGACACTGGAGGAACTGGGCATCCAGCCTGAGTGCTCCCACCATGAGGAGGGACCAGGTCAGAACGAAATTGACTTTCGCTACTCCGATCCACTTTCCGCCGCCGATAATGCCGTGACCTTTCGAACTGTTGTAAAAACCGTTGCCACTCGCAGCGGCCTTGTTGCGGATTTTTCCCCTAAGCCTCTGCGCAATCATGCCGGCAGCGGCCTGCATATCAACATTTCTGTTAAAGGTGGGGAGAAACGGGATCTGCTGCCCCATGTAATCGCAGGCATGATGGAACATATCGCTGATATGACCCTGTTCCTTAACCCCTGCGAGAATTCCTATGAGCGCCTGGGGAAAAACAAGGCCCCGCGGTATATCACCTGGTCAAGTCAGAACCGATCCCAGCTCATCCGAATTCCAGCCGCTGACGAGGAGCACCACCGCGCCGAACTGCGCTCCGCCGACCCCTCCGCCAACCCCTATCTGGCTTTCGCTCTCTTGATCTACGCTGCTTTGGACGGGATCAAGCGTGGACTTATGCCGCCCCCCAGTACCGATATCAATCTGTTTTCCGCACCCGCTAGTGTGCTGGCTACCTTCGAGAAGCTACCCTCCTCCATTCAAGAGGCAATCTGCACCGCAAAGGAGAGCGAATTCATTCGCTCCTGCCTGCCTGATGCCGTGATCAGTGCCTATTGTAATAATCCGAGCTGAATTCTCAATAAAAATTCAGCAAAGGAGGAGGCAATATGGTCTTCCAGGAACGAACATACAGCGTCCTGCTGGTATCGGCATCGGACAAATTTAACGCTACGACGACAACTCTGCTCCCTGTGACAGATTACTGGCCCGTGACTACCGTGAAAAGCATTGCAGAGGCAAAACGCCGTCTGTTGGACCAGCCCTATGATATTATCCTTATCAACGCACCGCTCCCGGACGATTTCGGGATGCGGCTTGCCATTGATGCTTGTAATGAGAGCGGAGCCGGGGTGCTGCTGCTTGTAAAAAGCGAGCATTACAACGATATCTACTCCAAGGTTGTTGGATACGGTGTAATGACACTGTCAAAACCGACCACGCTTCAGATGGTGTCCCAGTCTCTGCGTGTTTTGTGCGCCACCCGGGAGCGTCTGCGCAAGGTGGAGGAGCGGCAGGCTACCGTGGAGGAGAAGATCGAGGAAATCCGTCTGGTGAACCGGGCGAAGTGGCTGCTGATTGAGTGCCTGAGTATGTCGGAAGCGGAAGCGCACCGCTATATTGAAAAGCAGTCTATGGACCTTCGTATCTCCAAACGGGAAGTGGCGCAGAAAATCATCGAGACGTATAAATAAGAAATTTTAATTCCCGGGTTGACAAATCAAGACCTGTGGTAGTATCATGCAGCTGTTGAACGAAGGCGTTCATCAAGGGATATTTATCCCCTGATGGACGCCTTCGTTTTTTGCTTTTTTGTGAGATTCGATCTTTGGAGGGGCACATATGACAAAGTATATTTTTGTAACTGGCGGTG
>JAFXAV010000061.1 GCA_017516785.1 Oscillospiraceae bacterium | reverse complement strand
GAACTACCTGATGAACCAATTCTTGAAATGGAACCGCTGGATCTGCGGTTGGATGTACATCAAGCATTGGAAAAGCTACCCACGGAATTACGCGAAGTGACCATTCTGTTTTTCTTCCAGGAGGTAAAGCAGAAAGAGATCGCCAAAATTCTAAACATCGGATTGCCACTGGTGAAATACCGAATCAAACGGGCCAAGGAATTACTGGCCGGTTACTTAGGAAAGGAGGAATTGCCATGATGTATTCATTTGATCTTCCCATTGATGAAGCCAAATTGCAGAAAACCATTGCCGTTTCCAAAGCGGCCTTTGCTGCCGAAGAAGCTGAGCAAACCTTGACTTCCGCTGAATTTCTGTATCAGCAGAGCAAGTATATCAAAAAGGTCTGGTGGGCGGCACAGGCTGTGTTGCTGTTTACCGTGTGCCTGCTTTTGAACCAGATGGAGGGTGCTTTGTATATTCGCCGCAGTCTGGGCATTGCCGCACCGCTGTTTGTGATCCTGATCCTGCCGGAACTCTGGAAGAACCGCACCTATGATGCCATGGAAGTGGAAGGAACCACCTTCTACACCCTTCGGCAGGTCTATGCCGCCCGGCTGACCCTCTTTGCCGGAGTGGATCTGCTGCTCCTCACCGCATTCTTCATCGGTGCATCCTTCTTTGCCCGGGTGACCGTCATGGAACTGCTGATCCAGTTTCTGCTGCCCTTCAATGTGGCCTGCGGCATCTGCTTCCAGACTCTCTACGGCGGACGCAACAATTCCAAAGCATTCTCCATTCTGCTCTGCTCCGTCTGGACGGGTCTTTGGACTCTGGTGGTTCTGAACGATGCTGTGTATAACGCAATCTCTGTCCCGGTGTGGATGTTCCTGCTGACGATTTCTTTCGTCTTCATGGGCTTCAGCCTCCGGAAAGGACAGAAAACAATCAATAGAACATGGGAGGTACAACCTTCATGGAATTAACCATTTGCGACCTTACAAAAGAATTCGGCTCATTCCGGGCAGTTGACCGGGTGAGCTTCACCATGACCAATGGTGTCTACGGTCTGCTGGGCGTCAACGGCGCAGGCAAGACCACTTTGATGCGAATGCTGACCACCCTCATCAAGCCTACTGATGGTGAGATCCTTTGGGATGGGCAGGATGTATTCAAGATGGACGGCCAGTACCGCAAGCTTCTGGGCTATCTGCCCCAGGACTTCGGATACTATCCTGACTTCTCCATCTATGACTATCTGATGTACATTGCATCCATCAAGGGCATCCGCCCCGCTGCGGCAAAGGAACGGGTCAAGGAACTACTGAAGCAGGTTGGCCTTTTCCGTGCCCGGCACAAGAAAATGAAAAATCTTTCCGGCGGTATGAAGCGCCGTGCCGGTATCGCACAGGCTATGCTGAATGATCCGAAGATTCTGATTCTGGACGAGCCTACTGCCGGTCTTGACCCCAGCGAGCGTATTCGTTTCCGTAATCTGATCAGTGAACTGTCCGGTGACCGGATCGTGCTGCTGTCCACCCACATCGTTTCGGATATTGAGTACATCGCCAATGAGATCCTGCTGATGAAGGATGGCTGCATTACTCTGTCCGGCACAGCCAGCGAGGTGGTCCACTCCATGCCCGAACGGGTCTGGACCTTCTCCGTTCCTAAGGCACAGATCGATGCCTATCTGAGAGCCTATAAGGTTTCCAACATCAAGACCGTCCCCGGCGGCGCAGAACTGCGTGTGCTGTCCATCACTTGCCCCCATTCTGCCGCAATGGAAGTGGAGACTACCCTGGAGGATGCGTTCCTCTATTACTTCGGAGAAAGTGCAGGTAACGATGATGGTACGGTATGAACTTAAAAAGATCTTCGGCTCTTTCGGCGGCAAGATCGCGCTGATTCTCTACGCTCTGGTTGTGGTGCTGTCCTGCTGGCTGGCTACCACCGGTGCATTGAACGTTGGCACGGAATGGATAAACGAACAGGGCGAACAGGAAACGGGCCTTTCTGCCATTCATAAAATGCAGGAAGCACAGAACGAATGGGAAGGCTATCTGGACCAGGAAACACTGACAAAAGTGGTTCAGGAAAATGCCAGAATCAATGGCACTCCCGAAGGACAATCCAAGAATGCCCAGAAAAGCGATATTGCGTTTGGATGGAAGCAGGGCTTTGATCCGATCCGTGAATTGATCAATCGCTCCTATGCTGCCGGATTCCGGTCCTATGATTACTATACTGCCGATGCAGTTTCTGTTATCAGCGAAGAAACCTTCTATGCCAACCGAATCAAGCAGGTCAAAAACTGGCTGAATGACAAGAATGATGTTGGTTATAGCCTTTACTCTGAAAAAGAAAAGGAATACATCATCGGTCAGTACGAAGCATTGGAAACACCTTTCTACTTTGACTACCATGACGGCTGGTATCAGCTTCTGGAAAATCTCGGCTTCATCCCCATGCTGGGCATCCTGATTCTCGGCTTTGTGATGGCAGGTATTTTCTCCAACGAATTCAAGTGGAAGGCCGATGCCGTCTACTTCTCGACCCTCCATGGCAGAACCAAGGCAACCGCTACAAAGATCAAGGCGGGCTTGCTGCTGGTCACCGTAATCTACTGGATTGCCATGCTGATCTACAGCTTCTTCACTCTTGGTTATCTGGGTTTTGAGGGTGCAGGCTGCGTGGTTCAGCTTCGTGTATGGAAATCCCTCTACAACATTACCATGTGGCAGGCTTGGATACTGGCCATGTTCTGCGGCTATATTGGCAATCTGTTCCTGGCAGCGCTGACCATGTACATCTCCGCAAAAACAAAATCCGCTGTCATTGCGGTAACCACTCCCTTTGTCATCATGTTCATCCCCTCCTTCCTGCAGGGAATGGCAGATTGGCTGGATGTGGTGGTCAATCTGATGCCGGTGAGCCTGCTTGAGTTCTATCAGCATCTGGGAACCTTCAATCTGATTACCGTTTTCGGCAAGGTGTACCGTACAGTGGATCTGTGCATCCCTCTGTACATTCTGCTGACGATCCTGCTCATTCCCATCATGTACCGGGAGTACAAAACAAAGCAGGTGCTGTAAGTTATGAAGCGATTTTTTAGATTTATTCTGCTTCTGGTGCTTCTGGTGGTGGGATGGCATGTATATCAGAACGAAATCATCCCAAGAGAAAAGGTTTTTGAACTGGCAGCCACACCGATTCCAGACTGGATCGACCAGCAAATTATCAAAGTGGACGGTGACTCCCGCCGTGGTGTCTATCTGGAGGGCATCAGGGATATTGTGATCCACTATGTGGGCAATCCCGGTTCCACCGCTCAGCAAAACCGGGACTACTATGCAAATCCCTCTTCTGATGTCAGTTCCCACTTTGTCATCGGACTGAAAGGCGAGATCATCCAGTGCATCCCCCTGCACGAAAAATCCTCTGCCAGCAATCACCGGAATAAGGACACTATTTCTATTGAAGTCTGTCACCCGGACGAGTCCGGCAAGTTCACCGACGCAAGCTATCAGTCCTTGGTAAAGCTCACTGCTTGGCTCCTCGATGTCTGTGATCTGGACAGCAACGATGTGATCCGGCACTACGACATTACCGGAAAACAATGCCCGCTCTACTTTGTCACCCACGAAGATGCCTGGAAACAGTTTAAGCGCGATGTAGCTGAGAAATAGTAACGGTGCAAGCAATGCTTGTGTACCCACAAACACGAAAAATCACCCGAACCGCACAGCGGAACGGGTGTATTTTTCTGCTTGTTGAGTCTCCCTCCCCAACCCCCGGCGAACAAAGATGTTCTGGGTAACGATCCCCTCCGGATCGGCTGCACGATTAAAAATCGCTATAGAGCACGGTAAAATTTTCGTAGAAGACGAAAGAGTCAAGATAAGTCGACTCTTAATTTTGCCTGCTTGACAGCGTGACTTATGGCAGATACGATATAACCAAACAAAAATTCTAATATGATGTTTCTATAAAATTTTCTCAAAAAATCCCCCATCCTTGCGCCAATGTCCAACAGTTGTTACACTGACCATGCACCTGCTGTTTGGCATTTTTGAAAGGAGTGCAAATTCATGGCAAGCAGCAAGAAGACCGCCGCAGGCTGCGGCAACATCCGTAAGAAAATCATCCGCCGGGGCGGAAAGGAATACGAATACTGGGAAGCCAGATACACCGTCGGCTTCGACCCCGGCACAGGCAAGCAGGTTCAGAAATCCGTCTCAGGTAAGACGCAGAAAGAAGTAGCACAGAAGCTGAAAGCTGCCACCGCTGCTCTGGATGATGGAACCTACATTGCACCGAACAAGATGACCGTTGCCCAATGGCTGGACACCTGGCAAGCTGATTATCTCAAAGGTGTGAAGCCTTCCACGGTCAGTTCCTACCAGGCAACAATCAAGAACCACATTAAGCCGAACATCGGAGCAATCCGGTTGGATGCGCTAACCACACACGATATCCAGGAGTTCTATAACAAAAGATTCGAGGGTGACGAGAACAGACCGCCCCTCTCAGCCAAGACCATCAAGAATATCCACGGTGTTCTTCACAAGGCACTTCAGCAAGCCATACTGAACAATTACATACGTACCAATCCCTCGAACCCTTGCATTCTTCCTCGGGTGACGAAGAAGAAAATCAAGCCGCTGAACGAACATCAGATTGCCGACTTCCTCAGAGCCATCAAGGGCAACAAATATGAGAAGATGTTTTTGGTTGCCCTGTTCACGGGCATCCGGGAAGGTGAGGTCTGCGGTCTGCAATGGGAGTGCGTGGACTTCACAGATGGCACGATTCTCATTGACAAGCAGCTGCAGAGTCTCAGAAGCGGTGTCCGAGGTGACAAGGAGAAGTACGCACTGGTTCCCACCAAGAACGGCAAGGAGAGAACCATCACCGCAGCACCCTATGTCATGGATCTTCTGTGGCAGGCAAAGAAAGAACAGGACCTCAACCGGAAGCACAACAGCGATCTGTTTCAAGAAAACGGTCTTGTCTTTACGGACGAGTTCGGTACACGCATCACACCCCAGGCACTGTACCGGGCATTCAAGTTGGTGGTCTGTGAACTGGGGATGCCTACCGTGAGATTTCACGATCTTCGCCACTCTTACGCCGTTGTTTCTCTCAAATCCGGTGACGATGTGAAGACCGTACAAGAGAATTTGGGCCACGCAACTGCCGCTTTTACCTTGGATGTGTACGGTCATGTGACCGAAAAGATGAAGAAAGACAGCGCAAACCGGATGGAAAACTTCATCAAATCCGTAAGCTGATAAGGGAAAACGTAAGGGAAAACAAAAATCCGCTTCTGAAATTCAGAACAATCTGAACCTCAAAAGCGGAGAAAGGCAAAAAGAAACCCCTGGATTCGGAAGAATCCAGGGTGAATCTAATGGCAGAGGATGAGGGATTCGAACCCCCGCAAACGGAGTCAGAGTCCGGTGTGCTACCGTTACACAAATCCTCTATCTGTGGAACGTTAGTATTATATCCAATCCACAGAAAAAGTCAAGTACTTTTTTAATATTTTTCGAATATTTTCAGACCGGTTCGATGACGGTAAAACTCTGGGGGCCCATATGGAGGGTATTGCCGATTCCTTCCGCCTGACCGATGGTGTAAATCCGCCGCCAGGAGCCGGAAACCTTCAGCTGAAGTTCCTCCCGGGAAGGGTTGACGCAGACGATCATCTTCCCCCGCTTGTAGGCAAAGAGTCTGCTTCCCTTCTCGGCATAGTAAACCTCAAAGGGACTGTAATTGCCCAGATCAGGATGGTTCTGCCGCAGGTAGATCAGACCCCGGACATGATGGAGCATCGAATCAGGGTCCTGCTCCTGTTCCGCCACAGTGGGGGCATCCTCACTGTGGTCAATGGGCAGATAGAGATTTTCATGGTCATTGACAGAGAAACCCAGATTCTTGCTCACATCCCACTGCATAGGGGTACGGGAACCGGTACGGGCATAGCCGCCCTCCTTGGAGGGCAGAACCTGATAGCGCATGGCAATTTCATCGCCGTAGTAAAGGAAAGGCGCGCCGGGCATGGTCATAAGCATGGCATAAGCCAGCCGCAGCTCCTGATCCTCCAGACCGTACTCCGCCCGGATGATGTCATGATTGCCGGTGATGAAGCAGAAAAGGCCCTTGCCTTTGGCGGCCTCATACTTGGGCAGGTAGTCAGCCAGGAAACCCGTCACATCCGCATCGGAATCCGCATGGAAATAGCTTTTGTTGTCGGTGACCTCCATGGTCTGAGGGGCGGTATTGTACTTTCGCATCAGCAGCGCGCCGCCGGACTGATCCCAGTCCAGATAGAAGTCCATATCAAAACCGCAGTTCAGAGCCTTTTCGGGAGCGCCCCACTCGGACACCAGCACCGCCTCAGGATATTCCCGATGAATGGCGCCGGCCATATCCCGCCATACTTCCATGGTTGCAAGATTGCCCTCATCATTTTTCACCAGACTGCCGGCCATATCCACCCGGAAGCCGTCGCATCCCATATCCAGCCAGAACCGCATCACATCCTTCATAGCCTCTCGGGTGGCCATGGGACCCGGGGCATCGATGGGCTGCTGCCAGGATTCGTTAATCTTGGCATAGCCGTAATTCAGGGCAGGCTGACACTTGAAGAAATTGACAATATATGTAGCAGGCCGCTGGACTTCGCCGCCGATGACCACCATGCCGTCACCCCGGGAGAAGGGGCCGTCGGTCCAGACATAACGGTCGTACATCTCATTGGGTTCATCCCGGCTGCTTTCCAGAAACCAGGGATGCTCTTCGCTGGTGTGACCGGGAACCAGGTCCAGAATCACACGGATGCCCTTGCTGTGGGCGGTGTCGAAGAGTTCCTTCAGATCCTCGTTGGTACCGTAGCGGGGTGCGACCTTTTTATAATCACGGACATCGTAACCTGCATCCTTAAAAGGAGAATCGAAGCAGGGATTCAGCCACAGGGCATTGCAGCCGAGACTTTTGATATAGTCCAGCTTCTGGATGATTCCCTGAAAATCGCCGATGCCATCCCCGTCGCTATCGTAAAAGGACTGGGGATAAATTTCGTAAAATACTGCGTTTTTGAGCCAACTTGCTGCCATCTTTTGTTCCTCCTGTCAGGCTTCCCAGGGAAAAGGTTTCCCTTTCAGCACATTGTTTTTCAGATATCGGAACGTCGTTTCTTCGCCCTCGTCCCGGAGCATGGTCAGGAGATATTCCAGTTCCTGCTGGGTCTGGGGATGCATCAATAGGCGCTCTTTACTTTTTAGAAAATAATTCAGGGCCGAGGCCGGAGTGTAATTCTTTCCCTCATACACCAGGCACGCCGCACGGCGGTCCATGATCATCTCCACCAGATACTTCCGGGGCATGGGGAAGGATTCGTATTTCCGGGTCTTCAGATCCAGATCCGTCCAGTATTCATAGTGGTGCTTGTTGCGGCCCTTGTGGTGCATCCAGGCTTCGGAGTAGCCTTTCAGTTCCCGCTCCGCCGCATTGGGACTGCGGTTTCCCTGGAAGTAGCGGACACCGGTCAGAAACTCTGTGGGCCCGTATTTGGAAAGATCATGGGCAAGCCCCTGGCGGATCAGGCCAACCCGGAAGCAGCCTATCATGACGAGCCATTTGTGCCGGCTGATGGTTTTCAGGTGTTTCCATACTTTCATCGCCCGGCCCCCTTTCGCTTTTCAAAGATACTCCTTATTATATTCCTCTTTTTCCCGGATTGCAACAAAGAAGATGAAAAGGAATTTTGCTGCAACTGTCCAGAAGTTCCCGCATCAATACAAACAAAAAAAGACTCCCGATTGCTCGGGAGTCCCATAATCATTTATTTCTTCTCGGATATGGCAGGTTTCTGGAAAATCCCAGCAGGTAGTCAGCCGACACATTGAAAAAGCTGCACAGCGCCCTGATATCCTTCAGACCGGGTTCATATCTGTCCCGTTCAATATAGGATACCTTTCTTTGGGTCATGTTGACTGCTCTTCCCAACTCGCTCTGATTCATTTCCTTTTCTTCCCGGAGAAGTTTGATCTTCTCGCCAAAGGTTAATTCCATATCAATCAGTATCTACCTCAATGTCAAGTCCGACGAAAAACTCGTCATAACTGCATTTATAGATTTTCCGCAGTTCAATAATCACACTTGCGCGGATATTCAGCTCACCGGATTCGTACTTTGCATAGGTAGTTCTTCCAATATCGCAGCCTCGGCACTGCAATTCTGCACAAATCTTTTCCTGAGATAATCCAGCCGCATGTCTGAGTCTTCTCAGATTATCACCCATGTTCCTGTCGCGTCTGATCTTCTGTTCCACACTCTCACCTCGGCAATCGCCATTGACCAGTATTGGTTGCAATTACCGATATTTTATGTTATTATCATTCCGTATATTGACCGCGATACTGGTCAATCAATTTCATTTTGAGAGTGAGCTTGACTACTATGGCCGAAGATATTCAATTCACGCTTGACAAGATCCAATGCGCCAATGATTCTGAGTTATCCGAAATCATCAAGGCAGTCATCCGCAGGTATACTGTCCTTCGTCCCGACTGGGAGGTCATGTTCTTTTCTCTGCCCAGAAATGATGCCGGCGATCGCTGCAGATGTATAGAGGAAACCATTGATTTTCTGAAAAATCGCATATAAAAAGACTCCCGATTCCTCGGGAGTCCTTTTTATTAAGTAGAAAAGCTCTTATGCCTTGCCGGCGCAGCCCAGGACGTTGATCAGCTTGTGGCGGACAACTTCCTTGATGTTTGCACGGGCGGGCTTCAGGTACTGACGGGGGTCGAAGTGAGAGGGATTCTCAGCGAAGTGCTTACGGATGGTGCCGGTCATTGCCAGACGCAGGTCGGAGTCGATGTTGATCTTGCAGACGGACAGACCTGCTGCCTTGCGCAGCTGCTCTTCGGGAACACCGATAGCGTTGGGCATCTTGCCGCCGTAGGCGTTAACCATGGCAACATAGTCCTGAGGAACGGAGGAAGAACCGTGCAGGACGATGGGGAAGCCGGGCAGACGCTTGGTGACTTCTTCCAGAACGTCGAAACGCAGAGCGGGAGGAACCAGGATACCCTGCTCATTCACGGTGCACTGCTCAGGAGTGAACTTGTAAGCGCCGTGGGAGGTGCCGATAGCGATAGCCAGGGAGTCGCAGCCGGTGCGGGTAACGAACTCTTCGACTTCTTCGGGACGGGTGTAGGAAGCAGCTTCAGCGGAGACATTGACTTCGTCTTCGATGCCGGCCAGGGAGCCCAGCTCAGCCTCAACGACGACACCGTGGTCATGAGCATACTCAACGACCTTCTTGGTGATGGCAATGTTGTCTTCGAAAGACTGGGAGGAAGCGTCGATCATGACGGAAGTGAAGCCGCCATCGATGCAGGACTTGCAGGTCTCGAAGCTGTCGCCGTGGTCCAGATGCAGAGCAATGGGAATATTGGGGCATTCGATAACAGCAGCCTCAACCATCTTCACCAGATAGGTAGCGTTGGCGTACTGGCGAGCACCCTTGGAAACCTGCAGGATAACGGGAGCGTTCTCCTCGCGGCAAGCCTCGGTGATAGCCTGAACGATTTCCATGTTGTTGACGTTGAAAGCGCCGACAGCGTAACCGCCGTTGTATGCCTTCTTGAACATCTCAGTAGTAGTAACAAGAGCCATGGTATCAATCCTTTCTTAATTCAGCGGCTCAAGGCCGCAGTAATTCATGTTTATTATAGCACAAATTTCCTGCATTTCAATATCAATGTTTCGAAAAAGGGTACGCAACAACACGAAACTGTGACGCGCCAAATCTTCCCCCGGAGAAATGCCGTTTGTTCCCTGCCTTGCAACCGTTTTCGCAAACATATCGGCATAACTATGGAAAAAATCCACCTTTCTCCCGGGAAAATCATTGGAAATGGCTATTTACGTTTCGTCCCAAATCATGTATAATCTGCATGTAGCATTCTATTCAAATCAACATAAGGAGTGTTTTAAATATGAAACTTTCCCCCCTGCAGATCGCAAGATACCAGTACCAGCCCAAGCTGCCCGGTATGCTGAGAAACGGTATCTCCGAAATCTGCGTCCAGAATGGCAATCCCACTGAAAGTGTTGCTGACCAGGAGAAGATCAAGGCTCTGTTCCCCAACACCTACGGCAAGAATGAAATCACCTTCCAGAAGGGCCAGAACACCTCTGAAGCCAAGAAGCATGTAGTCGGCGTCATCCTGTCCGGCGGTCAGGCTCCCGGCGGCCACAATGTGGTCTGCGGCCTGTACGATGCTCTGAAGGCCACCAACAATGAAAATGTTCTGTACGGCTTCAAGGGCGGCCCCAGCGGCCTGCTGGATGACAAGTACATCATCTTCGACGATGAATACATCAACCAGTACCGCAACACCGGCGGCTTCGACATCATCGGTTCCGGCCGCACCAAGCTGGAAACTGAAGCTCAGTTCGAAGTTGTCGTTGAAAACTGCAAGAAGCACGGTGTCACCGCTCTGGTCATCATCGGCGGCGACGACTCCAACACCAACGCTGCTGTCCTGGCCGAGTACTGTGCTGCTCACAACACCGGCATCCAGGTCATCGGCTGCCCCAAGACCATCGACGGCGACCTGAAGAACGAGGACATCGAGTGCTCCTTCGGCTTCGACACCGCCACCAAGACCTACTCTGAGCTGATCGGCAACATCCAGCGTGATGCCAACTCCGCCAAGAAGTACTGGCACTTCATCAAGGTTATGGGCCGCTCCGCTTCTCACGTCGCTCTGGAGTGCGCTCTGGAGTGCCAGCCCAACATCTGCCTGATCGGCGAAGAAGTGGCTGCCAAGAAGATGTCCCTGTCCCAGATTGCCGAGCAGATCGCTGACTCCGTCTGCGCCCGTGCCGCAAAGGGCATGAACTTCGGTGTTGCTGTTATCCCCGAGGGCATTGTTGAGTTCGTCCCCGAATTCTCCGTTCTGATCGCTGAGATCAACGAGCTGCTGGCCGGCGAAAAGACCGCTCAGTTCAACGCCCTGCCCACCTGGGCTGACAAGTACGCTTTCATCGAAAATGGCCTGACCAAGGAGTCCATGGCTGTCTTCGCAATCCTGCCCGAGAACATCCAGCAGCAGCTGTTCCTGGAGCGCGATCCTCACGGCAACGTTCAGGTCTCCCTGATCGAGTCCGAGAAGCTGTTCGCAGCTCTGGTCGGTGACGTCCTGGCTGCCCGCAAGGCTGCCGGCACCTATGTTGGCAAGTACGGCACCCAGCATCACTTCTTTGGTTACGAAGGCCGCTGCGCTTTCCCCTCCAACTTCGATGCTGACTACTGCTACTCCCTGGGCTACAACGCATTCATGCTGATCCAGTATGGCTACACCGGCTACCTGTCCAAGGTCTCCAACCTGGCAAAGCCCGCCGAAGAATGGAACGCAGGCGGCATGCCCATGACCAAGATGATGAATATCGAAAGAAGAAACGGTGAGGACAAGCCCGTTATCCGCAAAGCTCTGGTTGAGCTGGACGGCGCTCCCTTCACCTATTTCGCACAGCACAGAGATCAGTGGGCAGTGGAAACCTGCTTCACCTATCCCGGCGCTATCCAGTACTACGGCCCCGCCGAAGTCTGCGACCTGACCACCAGAACCCTGGCTCTGGAAAAGGCCTAACTTAACACCGAGAGCCTGCACTTCGGTGCAGGCTCTTTCTATATAATATAGGGATGACGAAAGCCAGACCGCAAAGCGCAGCCTGGTTTTTTCATATTATCTGAGTTAATCAGCCGGGGGACCCAACCGGCATCATTCATTGATGACATCTGTAACGAACTGTGCCAGAGTCGGCCATTGTTCCGTAACAGCAGGTGCTTCATGACTAATGCGAACCACTTTCCCGTCATTGCACAGTAAAACATTATCTCCATCCGGACAGCGGCCAATTACAATGCCCTCCGGCTTTGTATCCAAGAGTTCCTCTTTCGATAAATGATGTTGAAATTCTTCGTTTCCTTTCATCGCCTGGGCAGACGAAAGAAACTCATATTCATCCGAAAGATAACAGCCGTTGGAAACACTGTAGTAGGGAACCAGAACACCATATTCTGTACCGAGCAGGCTTTGAATCTGCGTTTTGGGCAACCCTTTCTGAAAATCCTCTTTGCGTGCCTTCTTTGCCAGGCGAAGCATTTTAAGGGCCTCTTTTTCTGACACCATCCGAATCGGACGGGGCGTATTCTTCAGCTTTTGATATTCCTCCAGCATCATGTCCATAAACCGACACGCAGGGCGCTCAATAGCCTGCGTTTTTTTCAGGGAATAACCTCCAGGCAGCGCAGGAACCACCGGAGCAGGTCTCAAAGCGCCTAAGGGTAGGATTTTTTGCTGCAGCAAAGATTGCGCGATGTCTTTGTGAAGCAAAATAGTATGGCGGCCAATGCAGGAAAAAGTGGAGGGGATATATGCGTAAGCAATTCCGGCATCAGGCAAATCTTCCGCCAAATAGCAATCCTGCAAATTGATCTGCTGCAGCTCGTGGAAAATATCGGCAATTTCAGTAAGCCATCCGCCTGCTGCAGCAATCCGCTCAGTGTTTGACTTTTTCAGATCATAGTCAACTGCGATTTGAGGAATCAAGCGCTTTCCATACACATGGAAATACTGCTCCGCCTCATATTTTCCTTTATCCCTAACCCAGCAGAAATCCAATTCATCAAGATTATTCCGGATGCAGAAGTCGCGGAACAGCTCCGGAACAAATATCTCATCTCCCCACGCTTTGGGATTCGGACTCAATTCATGAAAAGCACGGATGACACGCGTGTGTATCTTTCTGTTATCTTTGGTAACGGTTTCAATCCGGTCGCATGGGGTGTTGTCATTAAAATCAGCAGGCATCAGTTCGTACCAGTCACTCTGCACACCTACATATCGCCTGGTGTACAAGCCTCTTGCGCGCCATCCGTTTTCTTTGCAGAACCCGGATATCCTGTCGAGAATATCTGGTGTTCGGGGATTGGACAAATCCATTTTGCACCAGCCAACGCAGTCACACTTCAGACCCAATTCATGCACAAAATCTTTCCGTATCTGATAAGTTTTATTCTGCGCTTCCAGTGTTCTGGCCGGTCCGCCGGGTTCATCCAGAATCCAGAGCAGTTCCTCTGAATATTGCACGCATTACACCTCCGTTCCACATCTTGTGAATATTTTTTATTTTATCACAGGAATATTCCTTACGCAAGAACAGGCACAGCAGTTTGAACTGCTGTGCCTGTCGGTTATTTATTGAATTAACCCTCGGAGACGACGATTTCAGAGAGCTTCAGGCCGGGATTACGGCGGCAGATGAAATCGATGGCCCAGTAGCTGGAGAACACCAGCAGGCTGCGGCCGCGATAGTCTTCCAGAAGTTCAGCATCGCTGCCCAGGTTCAGGTCGGTCAGGTCGCCGGGGTATTCATCGATGACACGGACTTCCTCATAGGGCAGATGCTCCATCCGCAGGTCAACGCCGTACTCAGTCTTCATGCGGTACTGGAACACTTCAAACTGCAGCACGCCAACAACGCCGACGATGACTTCTTCCATACCGGAATTGGGCAGCTTGAAGATCTGAATGGCACCTTCCTGGGCGATCTGCTCGGTACCCTTGACGAACTGCTTGCGCTTCATGGAGTCCTTGGCGGACACACGGCAGAAATGCTCAGGAGCGAAGGTGGGGATGCCGGAGTAGGTGAACTTCTTGCCGGGCACAGTGATGGTATCGCCGATGGCAAAGATACCGGGGTCAAAGACACCGATGACGTCGCCTGCGTAGGCTTCCTCGACGATTTCACGCTCGGCGGCCATCAGCTGCTGAGGCTGGGACAGGCGCATCTTTTTCTTGCCCTGAACATGGTAATATTCGGTGTCGCGGCTGAACTTGCCGGAGCAGATGCGCATGAATGCCAGGCGGTCACGGTGGGCCTTGTTCATGTTTGCCTGGATCTTGAAGACGAAAGCGGAGAAATCAGGGCTGAAGGTGTCGATCTCGCCGCAGTCAGCGGTACGGGACAGAGGGGGAGGAGTCAGCTTCAGGAAAGCCTCCAGGAAAGGCTCGATGCCGAAGTTGGTCAGCGCGGAACCGAAGAACACAGGGGACAGCTGACCGTTGCGGACAGCTTCCAGATCCATTTCGCGGCCGGCGCTCAGCAGCTCCACATCGTCGATCAGCTGCTGATGCTTAGTTTCGCTGTCCAGCAGCTCTGCAACCATGGGATCGTAGAGGTCAACTTCCAGCTTATCTGCACGCTTCTTGCCGTTAAGACCGGAGAAGAACAGCAGCTGCTCATTTTCACGGTCGTAAACGCCCTGGAAATCCTTGCCGCAGCCGATGGGCCAGTTCATGGCGTAGGTCTCAATGCCCAGCTCCCGCTCCACTTCGTCCAGCAGGTCGAAGGGATCCTGAGTTTCACGGTCCATCTTGTTGATGAAAGTGAAGATGGGAATATGACGCATGGCACAGACCTTGAAAAGCTTCCGGGTCTGAGGCTCGACACCCTTGGCGCCATCGATGACCATGACTGCGGAGTCAGCGGCCATCAAAGTGCGGTAGGTATCCTCGGAGAAGTCCTGGTGACCGGGGGTATCCAGGATGTTGATGCAGAATCCGCCGTACTGGAACTGCATGACGGAAGAGGTAACAGAAATACCACGCTGCTTTTCGATCTCCATCCAGTCAGAGGTAGCTGTGCGGGAATTCTTCTTGCCCTTGACAACGCCGGCCTGGGCAATGGCGCCGCCGTAGAGCAGGAATTTTTCGGTCAGAGTGGTTTTACCGGCGTCGGGGTGGGAGATAATCGCAAAGGTCCGGCGTCGGCTGATCTCCTGTACTAAATCAGACATAATATGCCTCCATAATCAGAAATTGTGTATCGGTGCATCCGGAAAGGTTAAGGCGGAAAATGATACCTCATAGAAAAACCTCCGAAATGGCAAATGTGCAAAGTAATTCAATTTAGTCTATCATATTTTCCCGAAAGATACAAGAGGAAATCGGATTTTTCTGACATGTCCGCCACAGAAATTCAGGTTGACAAAACATGTCCGTTCGGGGTATAATACCCCCGTACAATCGAGAAAAAGCTGTGAAGAGGAGAGTACGTCGCGGAAACCTTCAGAGAGCCCGGCAAGGTGTGAGCGGGCAGGATGGAAACGGCGGAACATGGCCTTGGAGCCGGACTGGTGAATGATTAGCTTGCCCCGGGATACGCCCGTCATAGCGTTAAGAGTCGTCAAATCTTCAATCCCAAATTGGGCCCCCGCAAAGGCGGATGGCTTTGTGAGGAAGAGGAGATGCCAGGCCACTGGCGGAATTTCCTGCCTGCAGGAAATGGAGCGGTGTGGCTCGTGCGTTGACGAGAATCAAGGTGGTACCGCGTAAATTTTACGCCCTTGGAGTTATCCAGGGGCGTTTTCATTTTCAGAGAGGAGTTTTTTCATATGTGCAACCAGTGCAAGGGTAATTACTATATTACCACCCCCATTTACTATCCCTCTTCCAATCTGCATATCGGCCATGCCTACTGCACCGTGGCAACCGATACCATGGCCCGCTACAAGCGCCTGCAGGGCTACAATGTCAAGTTCCTGACCGGCACCGACGAGCATGGCCAGAAAATCGAAGAGAAGGCAAAGGAAGCCGGCGTCACTCCCCAGCAGTTCGTTGACAACATCGTTCTGGGTGAAAAGGGCGTTCTGGACCTGTGGAAGCTGATGAACATCAGCTACGACCGCTTCATCCGCACCACCGATGACTACCATGTGGCCGCCATTCAGAAGATTTTCAAGAAGATGTATGAAAACGGCGACATCTACAAGGGCTCCTACAAGGGCAAGTACTGTACTCCCTGTGAGTCTTTCTGGACTGAGAGCCAGCTGAAGGACGGCAAGTGCCCCGACTGCGGCCGTGAAGTCAAGGATGCCGAGGAAGAAGCATACTTCTTCCGTCTGAGCAAGTACGCCGACCGCATCCAGGATCTGCTGGAAAACACCGATTTTCTGGAGCCCCGGAGCCGCGTCAACGAGATGGTCAACAACTTCATCAAGCCCGGTCTGGAAGACCTCTGCGTCTCCCGTACCAGCTTCACCTGGGGCGTGCCCGTGGACTTTGATCCCGGTCACGTTGTCTACGTCTGGATCGATGCCCTGTTCAACTACATGACCGCTCTGGGCTTCGAAAACGACAAGTATGACGACCTGAATGACTTCTGGCCCGCAGATGTCCATTTCGTCGGCAAGGAAATCGTCCGCTTCCATTCCATCATCTGGCCCGCCATGCTGATGAGCCTGAATCTGCCCCTGCCCAAGAAGGTATACGGCCACGGCTGGCTGAACTTCAACGGTGAAAAGATGAGTAAGTCCCGGGGCAACGTGGTTGATCCCTACGTTCTGTCCGAGCGCTTCGGCGTGGACGCTCTGCGTTTCTTCCTGCTGCGCACCTTCCCCTTCGGCTCTGACGGCAACTTCACCAACGAACTGCTGATGGGCACCATTAACACCGACCTTGCCAACACTCTGGGCAACCTGGTCTCCCGTACTGTGGCCATGAACCAGAAGTACTTCGCAGGCTCCCTGGCTGAGGGCGGCGAGTCCGCTCCCATCGACGAGGAGCTGAAGACTCTGGCTGCCGACGTCTTCGCAGCTTACGAGCAGAAGATGGACAAGTTCCAGTTCTCCGCCGCTCTGAACGAAGTCTTCCGTCTGCTGGATCGTGCCAACAAGTATATCGACGAGACCACTCCCTGGATCCTGGCCAAGACCGAGGAAACCAAGCAGCGCCTCCTCACCGTCATGAAGAATCTGTGTGAGTGCATCCGCATCAGCGCCATCCTGCTGATTCCCTTCATGCCCGAAACCTCCGAGAAGATCTTCAATCTGCTGAATGTACCTGCCAACGCCCGTACCTGGGAAGCCAGCTGCTACTGCGCAGACGAGACTGCTGTCTGGAACACCGTCGTGGGCGCTCCCCTGTTCCCCCGTCTGGATGTTGAAAAAGAACTGGCCGCTCTGGAAGAGCTGAGCAAGGCCCAGCAGAAGCCCGCCATCGAAATCGAGCCCTACGCTGAAGAAAACGTGGACTTCGACACCTTCTGCAAATCCGACTTCCGCGCTGTGAAGGTCAAGGACTGCAAGAACGTCAAGAAGAGCAACAAGCTGCTGCAGTTCACCCTGGATGACGGCACCGGCACTGACCGCCAGATTCTGTCTGGCATCGCCCAGTTCTACAAGCCCGAGGACCTGATCGGCAAGACCCTGGTTGCCATCGTCAACCTGCCTCCCAGAAAGATGATGGGCCGCGAGTCCTGCGGCATGCTGCTGAGCGCTGTCCACACCCTGAACGGCGAAGAGAAGCTGAATCTGATCATGATCGACGATACCATCCCCGCCGGCGCAAAGCTGTGCTGATCTAAAATATAAAACCTGGACTGATAACCAGTCCGGGTTTTTCTTATTCCGTTAAGTCCACCCGTTCGGCAGACTTGCATTTGCCCGTGGCCGAATCAATGGTAAAGAGCACCGCTTCCATCTTGGTGGGGCCGTCGGCCCACTGATAGCGACCTGTCAGGTCGCCCCGGAATTTCTGGATGGAGAGCTCCGGCCGGATACCGAGGATGGAGTTCTTCGGGCCGGTCATGCCCAGGTCCGTCACATAGCCAGTGCCCCTGGGCAGAATCTGGGCATCAGCAGTGGGGACATGGGTGTGGGTACCCCAGACCGCGCTGACTCTGCCGTCCAGCATCCAGCCCATGGCCAGCTTCTCAGAGGTTGCCTCCGCATGGATCTCCACAAGGATGATCTTGGCGCTCGTCTGCTTCAGAATCTTTTCGATCATCAGGAAGGGATTGTCGGGGCCGTAGTCCATGTTGCAGCGGCCAATCAGGTCGATGACTGCAACAGTACCGGCTTTGGTGTCAAATTCTGCCCATCCCCTGCCCGGGGCCTGGGGCGCGTAATTGGCAGGCCGGACAATCTGAGGGCAGTCGTCCAGATAAGAGACAATTTCCCGCTTGTTGAAAGTGTGGTTGCCCATGGTGATGCAGTCGGCACCGGCATCCAGAATGTCCTCGCCCTGTTGGGGGGTCATGCCAACAACGGAGGCATTTTCGCCGTTGACAATGACGAAATCCGCACCGGTCTTCCGCTTCAGATACCGCAGGCTGCGGCACACCCGGTCCATGCCGGGATTGCCCACCACATCGCCCACACATAATACTTTAAAATCCATATTGCCCACTCCTTTGAGGGATCAGAAAAAATATCGGGAAATTGCAGTTTGTGGAGCCAATGCCCTCCCCTTTGGGGAGGGTGGCCGAGCGATAGCGAGGTCGGGAGAGGTTTCAGAAAAATGTACTGCATGCACCCCTCTTCCGTCACGGCTTACGCCGTGCCACCTTCCCCAGAGGG
>JAFXAV010000060.1 GCA_017516785.1 Oscillospiraceae bacterium | reverse complement strand
GGCAAATAATTAAGCCGCCCCCGGAGGGGGCAGCCAGTAATCAATTGCGGTTGTCGAACCATTCATGCGTCTTAAGACGCAGCTGTAATAGGCCCTTATAGGGCCTGTGCAAGCCACCGGCTATGCCGGTGGTCTTGACTTCATTTCAGGGGCCAGAGTCTTTTGGGTTTTGCGGAGCATCACGAAGGCGATGATTCCCACGGGGATATAGGTTGCTGCCTGATTCAGCCAGAGGCCATCCAGGCCCAGGGGCCACAGCAGCACCACCATCAGCAGCGGGAACACGATTGCGGTGGACACCGTGAGAATGGCGGCGTTTTTCGGCTTCTGAATGGCATTGAAGAAGCTCTGGGCGGCAAAGCCGAACCACCAGAAGAAGAATTCCACGCTGAACAGCCGCAGGGCGTGGGCGGACAGATCCAGCAGCGCCGTTTCGGAGCTATCCACAAAGATGGATGCCAGCTGACGGGGGATACTGAACATCAGCACCAGGGCAGCGGCGGAGACAACGGCTGTAGCAGTGAAGACGCATTTGGCCAGGGTCTTGACCCGGTGATAGCTGGCGGCGCCCCAGTTATAGCCGATGGCAGGCTGCATGGAGTCGCACAGACCGTAAAGCAGAGGCTGCACCAGATCGCTGCAGTACATCAGAACCGCGAAGGTGGATACTGCCAGAGTGCCGCCCAAGCGGATCAGCAGGACGTTCATCACCAGGGAGAAAAGACGTCCCGCGACGTTGTTCAGAAAATTGGGCATACCGCAGGCGGCGATCCGCTTCAGCATCGGCAGACTGAATTTCGGTCTGCGGAATTTCAGGATACTTTTATTCAGGATGAAGGGAATCAGGGCAAGCACCGCGCAGGTGCAGAAACCCAGATTCACAGCCAGCGCGGAGCCGATCAGTTCCAGCTTCCAGACAGCCACAAACAGAATCAGCGCGCCAATCTGCAGGCCGGACATCAGCAGATTCAGCAGCATGCTGCCCTTGACGAATCCGGAAATCCGGAGGAAATTGTCCATGGCGAACACCAGATTGGCAAGGGGTCCCAGGGCGGCGCAGATGCGCAGATATTTGACAGCCAGATCGGCAACCCGGTCTGCCGCACCCATGGCATGGATGATATCCGGCGCGAAGAGAAACATGACAGAGCCTGTGGCGATGCCCGCTGCCACAATCAGAAAGATGGAGCATGAGAAATAGTTGCTGGCAGTGTCCTCGTCTTTTCGTCCCAGGGCGATGGAAATTGGCACGGAAGAACCGACGCCCACCAGGTCCGCCAGGGCAAAATTGATCATCACCAGGGGCATGGCCAGATTCATGGCCGCAAAAGCATCGCCGCCTACGAACTGACCTACGAAAATACCTTCAATGATGCTGTAAATGGACATGGCAAACATGCTGATGACACCGGGAATCGCCGCGTGGAAAAACAGCCGGACCGGCGGCATTTCCGCATATATTCGGTTGGATTTCTGTTCCATATTCTCTCCTCCTATGAAAAAACGCCCGGGTATCAGAAAAGCAGGCTTTTCCAAATAACCGAGCGCACTCGACATCTTATCGACTATGAAGCGAAAGCTTCGTGCATTGCGATGCACAGTCCTCCGATGAACTATTCTGTTTTGAAATTCCGTAACCGGATAACTGCATTATAGTCCCATCCGGGAAGAATGTCAATGGAATGTGTAAAATGATACAGAATCCGGTGGTTTCCGGCACAAAATTACCAGATTGATTTGGCAATTTCCGACAGATATGCCCGGTTTCGACACGATTATGGGGAGATTGCGTTGTATTCTCTGCGGCGCTATGCTATCATAGATGAAAAGTATGCAGAGGAGTGAGGCTATGAGCATCATTGAAACCCTGATTGTAACCACTGCTTTGGCGGGCGTGGGCGGCACGGGACTGGGCGGTCTTGTGGGCGCCATGCTGCAGAAAGATTCGAAACGGACGGTCAGCCTGCTGCTGAGCTTTGCAGGCGGCGTGATGCTGAGTGTAGTATGCTTTGACCTGGTCACGGAGGCCATTGAAACCAATGTGGGCATCTGGATTGTTGTGGGGGCCATTGCTTTCGGCGTGGCTGCGACCTATTTTCTGAATTATCTCATCGACCGGAAAACCAATCCGGAAGTTCCCCATATCGACGAGAATCACCCGAAAACCGCGGATGACCTGGATGAGCTGATTCACAGCGACCATTTCCGGGAGCATCATGCCCGGCAGGACAGCAAGCTTGGCCTGTTTGTGGCGGGCGTTGTGATGGCCTGCGCCATTGCCCTGCATAATGTGCCCGAGGGCATGACCATCGGTGCCTCCTATGCCAGCAACGACGGCGCCATGGGCGGCGCAGCACTGATTCTGGCGGTTCTGATCGGTCTGCACAATATCCCTGAGGGCATGGCGGTTTCAGTTCCCCTGATCAGCGGCGGCATGGCCAAGTGGAAAGCAGTTCTGATCACCGCATCTTCCGGCATCCCCACGATTCTGGGCGCGCTTCTTGGCTATATGCTGGGTGAAATCGGCCCCATGGGTCTGACCTTGAGCCTGGGTTTTGCCAGCGGTGCCATGCTCTATGTGGTGTTCGGTGAAATTCTTCCCCAGTCGATCCTGATGTATCACAGCAAGCTGCCCGCTTTTTCCGCCATTACGGGCATTCTCGTGGGACTGCTCATTATTTTCTGATGATCAAAAGGACGCAGGTTTTTCCATCCTGCGTCCTTTTTGCTGCTTTCAGGGTTTCTTTTTCCGGAACAGTCCGTGCCGGTTGCAGTAATAGTAGAGGTATCCCATACCCCGCAACTGCAGGCGGGTTTCGGCGTTGCCTTCGGGATAGAGTTTTACCATCTGGATCCGGTCAGAGGTGACAAAAGCCGCAAAGGAGATATAGTGCTCCTTTGTCATGGGGTGGCGGATGGTGATGAAATGCTCGTCCTCCACATTCTCAACGGTCAAAATATGGTCATCGTCAGCATCTTCTGCTTCCAGGGCGGGCAATGTGATGCCGCAGCAGCTGACCAGAGCGTTCCCGAGAGAATGGATGGCATTGCCGCAGATGGGACAGACGTAGAATTTGCTGCGCAGCATGTTGGCAGAGACGTTTTTGTTTAGAATCTGCTCTCCATTCATCAGCTCGATGACGGAGATCCTTAGCGCCTGAGCCAGGGGCTGCAAAAGGGAAACATCCGGCAGTCCCTTGCCGGTCTCCCATTTGGAGACAGTCTTGCTGCTGACACCGATTTTCTCAGCCAATGCGCCCTGGGTCATATTTCTGCTTTCCCGCAGCTTTTTGATGGCGGTTCCGGTAACGTAGGAATTCATGGATGCCACTTCCTTTCTGGAAAGAGCATACCATGAATCGGGTATATGGGCAACCTGCGCTTCGTAGACAAGGAAGTATATTCGTGATATAATCGGGGCAGTAAAGCGACAAGAGGTGAGGTTATGCTGTATCATGCGAAAAACGGAAAGGTGAACATCGACGGCACGGATATGGACTATGTCCGGTTCGGAACAGGGGAGAACGTGCTCGTGATGCTCCCGGGACTTGGAGACGGCCTGCAGACAGTCAAAGGCACGGCCCTTCCCATGGCTCTGATGTACCGGCAGTTTGCAAAGGACTATACGGTATACATGTTCAGCCGCAAAAATAAGCTTACTTCCGGCGAAACAACCCGGGATATGGCCCGGGATCAGGCCTGCGCCATGGAGCGGCTGGGCATCAGCCGGGCATCCCTGCTGGGTGCTTCTATGGGCGGCATGATCGCCCAGCATCTGGCGGCTGATTATCCGGAAAAGGTGGAAAAGCTGATTCTGGTGGTAACCTCTGCAAGACCCAACCCCATGCTGACGGAGTCGGTGGAGGAATGGATGGAGCAGGCCCGAAAGGGTGACCACACCGCCCTGATGGACAGCAATGTGCGCAAAATCTACTCGGGTGAATACTACCGGAAGAACAAATGGCTGATTCCCATTATGGGCAGAGTCACAAAACCGAAATCCTACGACCGCTTCCTCATTCAGGCGGAAGCCTGCCTGACCCACGATGCCTGTGAAAATCTCTCCCGCATTCAGGCGCCAACATTTGTAATCGGCGGTGAGCAGGACCGGTGCCTGGGCGGCGATGCATCCCGTGAAATTGCGGAGCGCATCCCGGATGCAAAGCTTTATATGTATGACCGATGGGGTCATGGCCTTTATGAAGAGGCAAAAGATTTCAATCAACGGGTGCTGGACTTCCTGAAATAAAACTGCCCCGGGAAACGCAAGTTTCCCGGGGTTTTGAATGATGTTCAGATTACCAAAATTACTGCCGTCAGGCGTGAAGATTCTTCTGCCTCAGCACATACTGCACTTCCAAAGCACCGTCAAACTGGCTGACCCGCTGAGTTCCGTCCCAGTGCATGCCGTGCTTTTCGTAAAACCGGCGGGCGCGGATATTATCCTTGAATGCCCAGAGATGCACCTTGCGGTGGCCAATTTGCTTCAGCGCCCAGGTCAGCATGGCGTGGCCCAATCCGCTGCCCCAGCTTTCGGGGAGAGAATGAATGGCCAGAATTTCTGCGCCGTCAGAAGTTTCCTGCCAGCAGAGAAATCCCTTGTCGCCGCCCATCAGAAAGTGCATGCTGCTGTTCAGAAAGCTGTCTTCCAGCATTCTGCGGCAGTTGTCGGGATTTGTGCAGGTGTCCATGGTCTGCGCGGATACAAATTGTGAAAAAGCTGTCCGGAAGGAAATAACCATGATTTCAGCTGCAAGAGCCATATCTTCAAAGCGGGCATCCCGCACGGAATCAACAGGGTTGGCCAATCTTATCACTCCCATGAAATTCTGAAACCATTATAGCATGAACAGCAGATTCCAACAATCAAAAATCCGCTTTTATCAGGCCGGATTGAAATGATTGAAGGCCGATGCTATAATGACATAAAAATCTGAGACAGGTGAGGAGAGGGATCATGGATCACGAAAATACCTGGGATAAGCTCCTTCAGATCAAAACAACCGGCCGGGATGACATGAATTCGGACGAGTACCGTTACCCCTATGAACCGACACCCTATCGGGTTCTGGAACGGCTGGCGGGAAGCGGCCTGATTGGTCAGGAGGATATGGTTCTGGACTATGGCTGCGGAAAAGGCCGGGTCGGATTTTTTCTTTCCTACCGGACAAAAGCCAGGACTGTCGGAATTGAATATGATGAGCGGATTTACAAAAGCGCTCTGGAAAACCGGAAGAACACCATTTCCAGAATCAAGCCGGATTTCGTGCTGACCGGGGCGGAAGAATATGAAGTGGCGCCGGATGTCAGCCGGTGCTATTTTTTCAATCCGTTCTCTGTGGAGATTCTCCACAAGGTGATGGCAAGAATCATAGAATCCTATTATGACTGTCCCCGGGAGATCTTTTTATTTTTCTATTATCCCTCCGACGAGTATATTTCCTACCTGATGACGGTGGAGGAACTGGATTTTTACGATGAAATCGAATGCGATGATCTGTTCAAAGGAGATGCGCGGGAACGGATCATGATTTTCTGGCTTCCTGGTTATGAACTGGAGTGATTGGATTGCCAGCTTTAAACTGCGCGTTTGGTATTATTAGGGTGCGGGAGGACAATTGAAAGTCCCGGGAAACAAGTAGTTTCCCGGGACTGTTTTATGTCATTTTTCCCGGCAAGACACTGCATGAAGCATCCTCCAATACCTTAATCCCGGACAGCTTTTTTATCCCTCAGATACCAGGGCAAGTATGCAAGGACGTACATGGCAATAATAACAGCCGCCATGATGGCCGTACGCAGGACGAAATTGGGGGGCAGAATATCCAGAACCGAAGGAGCTGCCTCGGGCCGGGCGAGGAAGAGGTAATTGGCGCCGGGAATCATGGTATTCACCCAGTAGGCAAGAAGGCACATTGCCACCAGCGCGCAGAAGGATTTCACTGCCGAGCGCACCCTGGGACGCATCCCGTGGACGAAGATCATGTAGAAAATTGCCACATAGCTGAGGGTATGGTCAGCCCAGAACTGATAGTACCGGAATCGGGTGGGGCCTGTATAGGTGAGGGGAGTGGGCGTGATCAGGGCAAAGAGGGAACCGGACAGAATCCAGAAGTAGACAATGTCGAAAAGGCTCTGGCATTTGCCCACCAGCATGAAACTGCAGAAAATGGCCGCCCAGCCGCAGACGCCGATGGGCAGATTCTCAGCAGGGCCGGTGGACAGCCAGGGGGCACCTGCCAGCCGCCAGTAATATGCCATGTCTGCAATGATCAGGGCAAAAGCCAGAATATAGCGCAGTTTCTCCTCGTGCCGGGATGCGCGGATGGAATCCCGCTTTTTCCAGATTGCAAAAATCACCAGAAGCATCGCGAGAACCGGCGCAATGTGAGCGAGGGTGAACAGAGCAAATTCCGGTTCGCTGCCTGCCCCGAAAAAGTAACGTAAGAATTCTTTCATATGCATTTCTCCTGATAGTTTTCCTCAGTATACCATATTCCGGCAGGGGACGCAACCTGACAGGCAAAAAACCAGGGGCTACCCTTGCAAGTGGCCCCTGGTTTATTTTTCCGTATAAACAAAAAAGCCCCGACTTTTCAGTCGAGACTCGCTTGCTTTTTTCTCCACCTTCATGAAACGGTGGCGTTGGATTTCTCCTCAGCTCACGCAGTTTCATGCAGGCTTCGTCTGCAATTTCCTTTCGTCTTCCGCCGGCTTCATTCTCTGCAGCTGCTTCTTCCCGGCTCACCCCTGTCCTCCGCTTTCGCTTCCGACCTTCTCTGGGCCTTCCATTCCACGGCCTGTCGCCGCTTCCTTTCCGCTTTCTGACCTCCGCTGTTTTCGCTCCCTTTCGGTCGCTTCAGTTTTGGATTCTGACTACTCAGCCTCTGCGCTTCCTTTCCCTTCCTTCCTGATTCCG
>JAFXAV010000007.1 GCA_017516785.1 Oscillospiraceae bacterium | reverse complement strand
TTCATTGACGGAATTGATGCCGCCGATGATGGCAAAGGAGCTGCTGCCGGAAACGAAATCCTTC
This sequence comes from Oscillospiraceae bacterium, assembly GCA_017516785.1. Next base: position 31,178 of record JAFXAV010000007.1, on the reverse strand, counting down.
TGGCCCTCCGTCAGAGCCTTGTCCACCAGCAGAATGGGCTTGCCCACTGCGGAAGCGGAGAGGGAGTCAGCAAAGTTGAAGGCAGTGCAGACCAGGATTTCTTCACCCTCTGAGCCAGCTTCTTCCAGAATCTTCAGATTGGTTTCGAAGCGGGTATCGCCCGCCAGACGTTCCAGGTCATAGCCCACCAGAGCATCGACCACCGTCTCAGGAACGGAGGATGTGCCGCCCAGGATGTAGACCTTGCCGCCGCCAGTCAGATTTTCCGCAACATAGGCTGCCAGCTCGTCCTCATAACCCTTGGAGAACAGCAGGATGGGTGCGCTTTCCTTGGCCGCCAGGTAGCTGCCGGTGAGAGCATCGGCGAACTTATCGCCGCTGGCGATGATGATGGTATCGAAGGTATCAACGCCTAGAATCTCCTTCAGCTCATCTGCAGCTGCCAAAGCAGTCTCGCAGCGGCCGGAACCGGAGATGCGGTAGATAATCTTTTCCTGATAGCTGCCGCCGCAGACGGTGCAGGTATACTCCCGGATGCCGGGCTCATCCATGGTTGCCGCCTTCAGAACCGTGGAATTAAAGGTGCATTTTTCGGTCTTTTCCTTACCGCATCCTGCGCAGGCCCAGGAATGGTTCTTGGCTTCCGCATTGAAAACGGGAGTGCCGCTATAATCATGAACATGGGTGGAAACCCAGGTCAGGGTTCCGCCGTAATCCTGCAGCATATCCTCCGTCCAGGTAGCATCATCAGGATAATATACCGTGGCGGTAACGCCGTAGAATGTAGAGGGACCGATGTTGGGCGCATGACCCAGGAAGGTGATCTTCTTCAGTTTGTCACATCCGTCGAAACCATCAAGATTTTCCAGGGTTGCGGGGAAGGTAATTTCAGGAAGTGCCTTGCAGTTCTGGAAGGACGCGCCCTGAATCTCCGTGATACCTTCAGGAATGGTGACTTCCGTCAGCGCGTAGCATTCGCCGAATGCATAACTGGGAACCTCGGTCATGGATTTACCCAGAGTCACAGTTTTCAGATTATCGCAGCAATAGAATGCCATACTACCCAGGGTGGTAACCTTGTCGGGAATCACGACCTCGGTAACGGCAGTTTCGCGGAATGCCTGATTGCCAATATAGGTAAGACCGGAACCAAGAGTCAGGTCCTTCAGATTATAGCAGCACCAGAATGCATTTCTGCCAATATGGGTCACCTGATAGGGAATCCAGATCTTTTCCAGCTTTTCACAGTAATAGAATGCATCTTCGCCAATCTCTTTCAGGGAAGAGGGCAGCTTGATGCCGGTAATGCCGGTTTGCTGGAATGCGGAATTGCCGATGGTAGTCAGTGTTTCAGGCAGAGTCACGGTTTTGAGATCCGGCATGGTGTCAAAAGAATAATCGCCGATATCGGTGATGCCCTCTTCAATGACAACCTTGGTGAAGCCGTCCATCCAGTAAGTCCAGGGAGACCAGGTATTCAGATCGCCATGGATTGCAGACTCAAAATCGTAGATCTCGCCGGTGCCGGAAATGGTCAGGACCTTGTCACGGTCGATTTCCCACATGGCATCATCGCCGCAGGAACCCCACACGAAGACATGCTCAGGCTTGCCTGCAACGCCGTCCACATAGTCGGTGGCGCTCATGGGATAGTCGGTATGGAACTTGGTGGAAGCATACTCCAGATAACGCAGATGATCCAGGAAACCTTCGGAGTTTTTCAGGAAGTAATTGTACTGGCTCAAGCCTGCGTCCCAGGTGGAGTCCAGGTTATAGTAGACATTACCCAGCTTTGCAATGTTCCAGCCATGGGCGCCGCCTTCGGCTGCTTCACCGGCAACCACGCGGATATCCACATCCAGTTCCAGCAGCAGGCGGTACATCAGGGATGCATAACCCTGGCAGACAGCGGTCTTGTCCACCAGCGCAGCGTAAGCGGTATGCTTGAGCATGTAATCGGGATTGTCCAGATTTTCGTAGTCATAGGTAATGTTGGCGCAGATGTAGTCATAAACTGCCTTTACCTTCTGATAGTCGCTCTTATTGCTGACATTCAGATTCTTCAGCAGCTTGGAAACGGCGCTATCCAGTTCCTTTTCCTGAGCTGCGGTGGTGTAGTAGCTCACGTAGACCGTGTAGGTATACTCATAGCTGCCGCCTTTGTCAGTCCGGGATACGTCCGCGCCCCAGCCTTCGTAGTGCCACAGCAGGTAGTCGCCCTCTTTGGGGTCGCCGGTGTGGGCCATGGCATCATTCAGCAGCTGGTAAAACAGATCTTCATAGTTGCTGTTTTCGCTCTTGACGTAGATGGTAAATTCCTCAGTCCATGCCTTCATCTTTGCCCGGATCTGCTGGGCAGCCTTCTCCTCGGTGACAAAGGTCGCATTGAGAACAGGGGCCTTGTGTTCATCGGACTGCAGCGGATCGGGAGCCTTATGGACGACGCTATCGCCATAGAGATCCTTGTACAGGGGGTTTACCTGGAAAGGAATGGTTTCATGGGTGATTTCACCGGTCTGCTGAGGCTCGGAAGCCATGGCAGTGACGGGAATCAGCGCCAGCACCAGAGCCAGCACCAGGGTCAGCCACAGAATTTTCTTTTTCATTGTTTTTCCTCCTTGTATGTTTTTCTTTTATGATACTATCCCGCAATCGTATATGCAAGAAATAATATAGAAAAGATCCTTAATATCTCCTTAAATTATAGTCTCTTTAGCGACCATAGTCAAGTTAAAGATTACCACATAAGATAGTCATGAAACCATCCAAGGAGGCCTGACGATGATCTCATATGCGCCATTCTGGATCACCCTCCGGGCATCCAGCGAATCCACCTATACCCTGACGAAAAATCACCGGATTTCCAGTTCCACTCTGGATAAGCTTCGGAAGAACAAACCCCTGAATACCACCACGGTCAATGACCTCTGCCGCATTCTGAACTGCCGGGTGGAGGAAATCATGGAGTACGTTCCCAGTGAGAGCGACCAGATTCTGTAAAAAACGCCGCCCATCGGGCGGCGTTTTCTTTATGTATCAGAGCTTGTGGAAAATGGGTTTCCGGTCTTCGAAGGTGCAGACATAGCCAAAGATTTCCTTCAGAATCTCGCAGGCTTCAAAGGTAAACTGCCCTGCCCGTCGAATATCGTGGGCATCGGAACCCACCGTGACGATCTCGCCGCCCAGTTCTTTGAACCGGCGGAAAAAGTCCGCCGTGGGCAGAAATCCCCCGCAGCGCTCGATGCCGCTGGTGTTGATTTCCATACCCTTTCCCTTTCGGGCAAGTTCTCTGAGGATTTCATCGGTGATCTCCCTGTGGTCTTCGTAGCGAAGCAGTTCCTTGGTGGGGTTGGCTCTTCCCTTGCTGATGAAGGTCAGGTGGCCCAGCACATCGAAATCCCCGTGAGCCTGAACACACTTGAGGGTCTCCTCCATGAAATCACGATAAGCAGTCTTCACATCCCGGCCTTCCCAGTAGGGTTCCAGATATACATCCATCTCGTCAATGAAATGAACACTTCCCAGGACAAAATCAAAATGCCGCCGCTGCAAATCCTGCTTCAATTCCTCCTGATTGTAGGGCTTGATGCCGAACTCCATGCCCTTTCGGATTTTCAAACCGGGAATTTCCAGATTGTCATAGGCTGCGCTGTAAACCGCCGTGTCAAAGACCATTAGTTCCCGCTCTACGCCCACCTCATGGTCGATGTGGTCCGTAAAACAGATTTCCTTCATACCGGCGTTCTTGGCAGCCTGGGCCATTTCGAAAGCGGTGTTCTTGCCGTCGAAGGAAACGGTTGAATGCATATGGTAATCAAACATGGTCTATCTCCTCCCAGAATTGCCGGAACGCCGTGGGCAGCGCTGCCGTTTGCCGGATTTCATCGGCGGTCAGCCATACAAAATCTCCGCCGGTTTCCGATACTTCCAAATATATTCCTCTCATTTCCCACCGGATGTGGGTAAAAATATGCTTTCTTTCCACAGTTCTCTGGATGTCCCGGGGATGCAGGCCCATGGCTTCCGCCTGAGCAAGAGTCTCCTCCGTTTCCAGCTTCCCGGGCACATTGGGAAACTGCCAGAGTCCCGCAAGAAGTCCTTCCTCAGACCGTTTTTGAAGAGCAAACCTCCCGTCACAGGACAGGATAAACACAGTCTTTTCCTCGATGCGCTTTCCTTTCTTCGGAAGCTTTACAGGGAACTGCTCCGCCGTGCTGTGGAGCGCACCGCCGCAGAAATCACGGCAGGGACACTCTCCGCACCGGGGTTTCCAGTTGGGGCCGCAGAGGGTTGCCCCCAATTCCATCAGCGCCTGGGTAAATTCCCCCGCTTCTTCCGGGTAGATTTCCGCAAGAGCCAGCTGCACCGCTTTTTTCTGAGCAGGCAGGTCGATGGGTGTGGCATCCTCCGTCAGCCGGGAAACCACCCGCAGCACATTACCGTCCACCGCAGGTGTCGGCCTATCAAAGCAGATGGAGCAAACCGCTCCGGCGGTGTAGTCGCCGATGCCGGGCAGCGCGCGAATCTGTTCGTATTTCCCGGGGAATTTTCCATCATGGTCTTCCATAATCCGGATGCCGGCCTTTTTCAGATTCCGCACCCGGCTGTAATAGCCAAGACCCTCCCAGAGCTTGTGGAGGACATCGTCATCGCAGGAAGCCAGATCCGCAATCGTCGGCAGCGCATCAAGGAAGCGGGCATAATAGCCTTTCACCGCCTCCACCCGGGTTTGCTGCAGCATGATCTCCGAAAGCCACACATGGTAAGGCTCTTTATCCTTCCGCCAGGGAAGATCCCGCTTGTTTTCCCGATACCAGGGAAGCAGCGCCTCCGGCAGTTTTTTCAAAATATTATCTTCCACAGCGCCACCTCCTTTTGCGGTTATTTTACAATGAATCCCGAAATGCGTCAAGGCTTCCCCTTTCGTTGACTTGCCGTAAAAAAGTGGTAACATGGAAAAAACGAATGGGGGGTACGCCTATGATTGCCAACTACCATACCCACACCTGGCGCTGCAACCACGCCACCGGAAACGAAACCCAGTATGTGGAAAACGCCATCGCTGCCGGTCTGCAGATTCTGGGTTTTTCCGACCACTCGCCCTACATTTTCCCCGAGGGTTACTACTCCAACTTCCGGATGTATCCCCAGCAGCTGGAAGGTTATGTGCAAACTGTTCTGAATCTGCGGAAAACCTACAAGGTAAAAATTGAAATTCCTCTGGGCCTGGAGCTGGAGTACTACCCCGACCTGCTTCCCAATCTGCTGCCCATTCTGAAAGATCAGCCGCTGGATTATGTGATTCTGGGTCAGCATTTTGTGGGCAATGAAATGAATGACCACTATTCCGGCACCCACGCAGAAGACCGGCGGCTTCTGGAGCGCTATACCAACCAGAGCATCGATGCCATGCAGACAGGTCTTTTCACCTACTTTGCCCATCCGGACATTCTGAATTATTGGGGCGATGTAAAATTTTACCGCCAGCAGGCACGGCGCATCTGTCAGGAAGCCAAAAACTGCGGCATGCCCCTGGAAATCAACCTGCTGGGCATCCGCAATAAGCGCAACTACCCCAATCCCCTTTTCTGGGAAATGGCCGCCGAGGAAGGCTGCGACGTGATTCTCGGCCGGGATGCCCATGAACCGGAAGCGCTGCTTCAGAAAGAGTACGAGGAAACCGCTCTGGAAATGGTAAAAAAGCTCGGCCTGAATCTGCTTCAGACCGTGGAGCTGAAGAAACTTTAATCGGGCTTTTCCCCCGAAAATGCCTCATAATCTTGATTGTTTATTCGGATTATGCTATAATATTTTGCAGCGTTTTTTAGAGAATGGAGTTTACTTAACATGAGATGTGTTGAAACTTTCAGACAATATTATCAGCGTGACCCCTCCGATATGGCTTTCTGCCCCTATCGGGTGTGCCCCATGGGTGCCCACTCCGACCACCAGTTCGGCAAGATTACGGGCCTCGCCATCAACAAGGGCATTCACATTGCCTACAGTCCCAAAACCACCGGCATCGTGGAACTGCGTTCCATAAACTTCGAAAAGCGCGCTCAATGGCATATCAATGCCGTTCCTGACCGTCCCCAGCATGACTGGGCAGACTATCTCCGGGGTGCAACCTGGGCTCTGGGCCGGAAGTATCCCCTGACTGTGGGTCTGTGCGGCGTCATCGAAGGCACTCTGCCCATCGGCGGTCTGTCCTCTTCCGCAGCCGTCATCATTGCCTTTCTGTCCGCTCTGTGCGCCGTCAACCGCCTGCGCCTGACTCCCCGGGAGCTGATTGACATCGCCTTGATGGCCGAAAAGGACTACGTCGGCGTTTCCGTCGGCAAGCTGGACCAGTCCTGCGAAGTGCTGAGCAAGAAGGATCACCTGCTGTATCTGGATACCAAGGATGACAGCTATGAGCTGATTCCCGTAAGTCCCAACATGAAGCCCTACGAAATCGCCATCTTCTTCAGCGGCGTGGAGCGCACCCTGGCAGGCTCCAAGTTCAACATGCGCGTGGACGAACTGAAGTCTGCGGCCTATGCTCTGATGGCCTTCTCCGGCATGGAGTACGGCAAGTTTGAAGAAGCCCGCCTGAGATCCGTTCCCCGTGAAATCTTCGAGCAGTACAAGGACAAGCTGCCCGAAAACTGGCGCAAGCGCGCCACCCACTTCTACACCGAGTTTGAGCGTGTGGAAAAGGGCGCCGAAGCATGGCGCCGGGGCGATCTGGACACCTATGGCAAGCTCTGCTTCGAAAGTGGCTATTCCAGCATCTACAACTACGAAACCGGCTCTGACGAGCTGAAAACCCTGTATGAAATCATGCAGCGCACCGACGGCATCTACGGCGGCCGTTTCTCCGGCGCAGGCTTCAAGGGTTGCTGCATGGCCCTTATTGATCCTTCCTTCAAGGAAAGCATTGAGCGTACTGTCACCGAGCAGTACCTGAAGGTCTTCCCCCAGCTGGAAGGTAAGTATTCCGTACATTTCTGCCACAGTGCTGATGGAGTGAGATTATGAAATGTTTGATTCTGGCTGCCGGCTATGCAACCCGGCTGTATCCTCTGACTGAAAATTTTCCCAAGCCTTTGTTGGAAGTCAAGGGCAAGACCATTCTGGACTGGCTGATTGAGGACATTGAAACCGCCGGTGTGATTGACGAATATGTGGTCATCTCCAACCACAAGTTTGCCCATCATTTCGATAACTGGGCAGCAAAGAAGGCTGAGAAGATCACCGTTGTGGACGACGGTACTTCTTCCAACGAGACCCGCCTTGGCGCCGTCAAGGACATTCAGTTTGCCATCGATGCCCTGAACATCAAAGACGATGTGCTGGTGATGGCAGGCGACAATCTGCTGGACTTCAGCATGACCAAGTTCATTGCCTATGCGCTGGAAAAGAAAACCTCCTGCATCATGCGCTATTTTGAGCCTTCCCACCAGAAGCTGCTCAAGAGCGGTGTGGTCACTCTGGATGAAAATCAGAAGGTTCTGGAAATGACCGAAAAGTCCCAGACCCCCGCCACCAACTGGTGCGTCCCCGCATTCTACTACTACACCGCCGCCGATGCTGCCCGGATTCCCGAAGGCATCAATGCTGGCTGCGGTGTGGATGCCCCCGGCAGCTATGTGGCATGGCTTTGCAAGCTCTCCCCTATCCATGCCATGGAAATGCCCGGCAGCCGCTATGACATTGGCAACCTGGAAAGCTACACCAAAATCAAAGAAGAATATCAGGGCATCACCCGATAAATAAGCAAAAGACGCGGATACCAAAACGGCATCCGCGTTTTTTCGTTTTACAGTACACTGCCGGAAACACTGTGCATCACGGAAACTTCACGGACGCCAGGTTTTTTCTGGATTTCGGAGAGCTTTTTCAACTCCTTGTCACCCAGCCGCATTTCGGCAATCAGTTCTTCCATGTCGTCATTCATGGTCTTATTCTTCAGCTGATAGCCGGGCATGGCGGAAAGTTCCTCTTCCGCAGAGCAGTCCCGGTCCCAGCGGGCGATGACCATGAAACTGCCGACCTTGGCTTTCTTACCCAGAAAATGCAGCGCCACATACAGAAGTCCCACCGCTGCGGTGGCAAGAATGGCAATGGTCACATAGCCTGCGCCGCAGATGATGCCGTCGGCGATGGCCCAGAACAGGAACGCGGTATCTGCAGGCTCTTTCACAGCGGTGCGGAACCGGACGATGGACAATGCGCCCACCATACCGAGAGACAGCACCACATTGGAAGTGATGACCTGAATCACCACGGCAGTAACCATGGCAATCATCACAAGGCATCCGGCAAAGCCTTTGCTGAAGCTGACGCCGGTGTATGTAATGCGGTAGATAAAGATGATGAACAGACTCAGGACAAAGGCAAGACCCACAGCCGTCAGCATACCGCCCGGAGAAATGGCGGACAGCTCCGTGAGAATATTGCCCTTCAGAATATCAGCAAAACTAATCATACTGGCACAGCCTTTCCATTAAATCAGATTCAGACACATGGCAAATTTGGAAATCGCCATGGGAATTTTGGGGATATCCTCCAGACAGGCGCTGAGATGCCCCGGCAGGAAATCATCGAATTTCACTTCCAGAATCACCTGGTCCGGTTCCATTACCGGTGTGGCAGGATGCCCGGGAGCGAAAATGTCGCAGGTATAGGGAACGGTCCGGAGGTTTTCATCCAGAGTGATGCGGGTATTGCCGTAGACGCTGACAAAAGGCGTCCGGTCATAGTCCACCAGCACCACTGGTCTTGCACCCTGATTGGTGCACTGCAGCCGAAGCTCTTCCGTCAGGCCCTCCGGATGATCCGGCACCCGATGGCGGGGATTGCGCTGCATGCTCAGCACATCCTCGCGGCTGACTTTCATGGCCGTCTTTCTCGTCAGGTGGCCCTTCTTTTCCTTTTTCTCCAGTTTGAAAAGCCCGTCGCTGTAGTTATAGCAGCGGATGCGGTATTTGGTCCGGTTGTCGATGCCGGAGACCTTTTCATCAAAGGCCCGGAACGCCAGATCGTCAAAATAAAGGCTTCGGATGGTGTACTGGCCCGTGGGACCTGCGTGGGCATCCCGCTGCATCACATGGGACAGCCGCCGCTTGATCAGCTCCGATGCCTGCCGGGAGATCAGGAATTTATATTCATGACGGTAATTCTTTTCCATCTCTTACTCCAAATCTCCAAAGTATTTTTCCCGCTCCGCAGCGGTAAAGTGAAGCTCTTTGCAGAGGCTGTTGATCATCTGCTTTGCCCGGCCGTCAACAAACCGGATCATATCCTGAACGGTGTTCTCCCAGTTTTTCACCGGAGTCTGCCACCGCTTGGCTTCCCAGGAAGCTTCCGGCCGCATTTCGGAGGCCATGCGTTCAATTACCCCAATCACATTCTCATCGGACAACGGGCCTGCCAGAAGCTCTGCCAGGCGGGTAGCAATCAGGTCCTGGAACTGTTCATTTTCCATCAGGGCCGAAATCACCCGGCCGTGGCTGAAGGTATCCGCCACCTGATTGAAGGCCGCGGTAGTGCCCATCATGCCCAGATCCAGGTCCGCAAGACCCATCCGCCAGATGCCGTCCACGCTGCTTCTGTAATAGCGGATATTGCTGTAGATGTCGATATTGGCCATGTAGGCTTCGAAAATGATCCAGTCAGCCATGCTCTCCACATCCAGAATGGACTTGGCATAGGCGTAGTTTTCATCACTGACCAGGGAATGGCTGCCGCAGAAATCATAGAGGTCATGGAGATCATTCCGCTCATCCACCATGAACCGGACAATCTCAACGGATTCAGCCGGAACATCCATATAGGATGCGTAGTGTTCCTGGGAATGCCGTTCCCGGAGGGCATAAATGCCCCAGTATTCGCCGTTGAGGTAGAGGGATACATACTTATACTTCTGGCTCATCACTGTATCGCTGCACTCCGATGCCAGATAGCCAATGAGAGCATCATGCATCTGGCTGGAAAACACCGACTCATGGGCGGTTCGGATCAGAAGCGAGCTGAAAGCCGTCACTTCCCCGTCTTCAAAGACATCATAGTACAAGGGGCCATCGAAGCGGTTTTCAAACCGGACGGCGAAGGTCTTTTTCTCAAAAGCCGTCACCGTGGTGGCGCCGTGAAGATTCATGGCGCAGTTCATGGCAAAGCTGCCGTCTTCTCCGCTGTAGGATACATGGGCTGGCAGCCGGATTTCCTTCACCGATGCATCGCCGTTGCGGTAGATGCCATTTCTGCCCCAAAGTCCCGCCGGATCCGTCACCAGGCTCACCACCGGCACCTCATGGGTATCTCCCACGATGAAAGTGGCGGTGTAAATGTCGCTGGCCATTTTGCCCTCTTCGATGGCAACTGCCCGTAAAACTGTGGTCTTGCGGATTTCCAGAGTATTTTCATACTTTCTGGACCTCTCATCCGGTTCGCTGCCATCGGTGGTGTAGTAAATCTCGCCTTCCGCTTCCAGTGTCACCGAAAACTCCTCCCCGGAATATACGCCGGACACATGGGAGGATACGGGAGCGCCGCTGATCAGGCGGTATCCGGCGGTATTAGGGTTTTGAGGACTGGGCTCCATGTAGGAAAATCCCCCTGCACTTTCACTGCGGCCGTAGCTGCAGCCGTAGGGAATGTCTTTTAAGTAGACGTAATCCAGAAGATTTCCCTCGGGATCAAAGAGGAACAGCTGATCCTCCTGGGCATCCAGCACAAAAGGGGCCTGCTGAACCCCCGCTTTCACCACACCTTCCTCATCGGAAAGAATGATGATCACCGACTGCCCCGGTTTCAGGGTGATGTTCTTCAGTTCGTGCATCTTCGGTACATCCAGATCGTCAGAAATGCTGAAACCGGAGAGATTTAGGGTGCTGTCAGAGATATTCCGCAGTTCCACCCAGTCATAGCACTGTCCCAGAACCTGTGGCAGGTACCTATCGTTGGAGGTCATAACCTCCCAGATTGCCAAGGGGCCTTTCGCAACGGCTGCATCCTGGAAGGCTTCATAGCCTGCTTCGGTATTTTCATAGCCCGGAGTAGGCTGATCAGTAGCTGTAACCCCATCGTCAAAGATGAAGGAATTATGGGATTCGGAAGCCGGGAAGGAAACGGAATCCACGATATTGCCAATATAGGAAGTCAATATCAGGCTCTCGCCTCCTGCAGACAGAGAAAACTCCGCGTGGACCTCCCCATCCGCGTTCACGCCCCGTCCGGAGCAGAAAATCATCTTCCGCTCCCCAGGCTGGATCACCAGTTCCGGAATCATCCATTTCTGAGGCTGAGCCGGGTCATCGGACAGATACCAGCCGGAAAGGTCGATTGCCCGGTCGGTGGTATTGTAAAGCTCTGCCCAGTCAGAGAATTCTCCGAAGCTGTCCGGCAGCACCAGCTGATCAGAGGTCATCACCTCGCTGATGAGAATGCTTCCGGTTTCCGCGCCGATAGCCTTCAGGAATGTCCCATGACCGGCGGCATTATTTTCAAAGCCGGGAGAAAGCTCCTTCGAAGCCGCCCAGACACCGTCACCATTCAGGGCCATGGCTTCCGCATCCTGCGGTTTGCTGTGAACAATCTCCACAATCAGACCGGCGGCATTTTTCAGAACCACAGTCTCCTCATTTTCCCTGGACAGGCCAAAGGGGGCAACCTCCGCATCCGCCACCCGGTCGGTACAGCTGACCACCAGATATTTTCCTGCATCGAGCACCGTGCCCTGAGGGAAGATGAACTTATCGTTGCCCACGTTGTCAGACAGGATAAAACCGGAGATATCCACCGCATCCGAAGATGTATTCCAAAGCTCCACCCAGTCGCAGGGAACGCCAAACTCTGCAAGATACCCGTTATCACCGGAAGAAAACTCAGAAATCCGAATCGGAGACACCGCTGTATTGTAGATATTCTCCATGCCCGCTGCACCGGATGCGCTGCCCGGCGTGGCTTCATGGGTCACCATCCATTGACCTTCCTGAAGTACCATAACCTGGTCAATATCCATGGGAATGGTGGTCACGCTGTCCACAATGGCGCCGCTTTTGGCAATCAGGTAAAAGCTTTCGGCGCCTGCCCGGTTGATTTCAAAGGGAGCATAGCGTCCGTCGTCCACGGTCTTGTCGCAGTAAACTGCCCGGTACTCCCACGGCTGAATCACAGTTCCAGCAGGGAATGCGTAGCGGCTCTTGCCTGCGATGTCGCCAATCTGGAATCCGGACAGGTCCACAGGATAATCAGCGCTGTTGTAAATTTCCAGGTAATCGCAGCACCGGCCCTCTTCATTGGGAAAGCTTGCGTTGGATGCCATCACTTCGGTGATATACACCGGGAAAACCTGATCCCGGGAGGCAGCCATTCCGCCAAACAGGACAGCCGCAGCCACAACAGCTGCCATGGCAAGAATCCACAGCGCAAGTCCTTTCGGCCCAATCTCTCTGCTCTGTAAAAACGCCTTGAATTGTGTCAGTTTCGTTTTCATATCATCAACCTCTGCTTTTTCGCAGCACAGCGATTATTTTCGATATATGAATTATTATATGAATTTTGGGCAGTGTTTGCAACCCAAATGTCCCGTAGAAAGAAAAACACCCGCTCTCCAGGAGGAGAACGGGTGGGATATACGCCGAAAGGGACTCGTTTACATTTTGTCCCCAAGAGAAGATTTTTCAAAACCATCCACCCATCCTCCGGATTGCCGTCTGGTTTTGAAGGACTCTCCCACGGGCTAAAAAGTGTCCACTGGACACTTTTTGCCTTCGCTTTGCTCAGGCCGCCCTTTCGAGTCCATCCGATGTATTAAAAAATGCGGATACCCAACTGGGTATCCGCATTTCTTGGTACGCCGAAAGGGACTCGAACTGGTGGTTTCGCTCCGTCAAGCCGTCGCGACTGACTGTCCACCGGACAGTCAGATTTTATAGTTCGAGTCTATCAAGGTATAAAAATAATCCGAACCCGCAAATGTGGTTCGGATTATTCTTCTTTGGGTTCGGTGGTAATTATGGATACAATTCTCGGCAACAGTTTGGAGAATGTACCCCTCATGTAAATTCTGTACCCCCCGGTGTTTTGCTGTACCCCAGCACAAATTTTTGTACCCCAAGTGATAAAAGTGTGCCCCAAGAAGTACCGGGAATCCCTGAATTATCTGTTAGATAAATTTGAATTTACTTCTTCAATACTTTCTTGCACCAAGTGCGTTGATTGCATTTGGGACATTTTAAATGACGGGTGAATCCTCTGTGCATAGCCATCATCGCTTCTTTATAGGTGGGAACAATCTCGTAACCGCAATTTTGACACTTATAAGCACCTACGCTTACCTCAAGTTTTACTGCATAGAAGCACGGAATCAAAAACACAATACAAACGCCAAGAATCGTGACAAACTGCCACACTCCTTTAGGAATCAAAAATGCAGCAAGAAAAATACCTGCAAGTAAGGCGGTCATACTTACAATCATAATTGCCCACATAGATGACCAAATTGTTTTGTTTTTCTTCTCTAATTCTGTCGCCATATCAAGCAAAAGCTGTTCATTTTTCTGATTGTTATTTTCCATATCGATTTTCTCCCCACTTAATAATTCATTTACACTGATGCAAAGAATATCACACAGTTCAAGCATTATCGAAGTATCGGGCATTGCGATGCCCCGCTCCCATTTGGATATTGCTTTATCGGTGATACTTAGTTTTTCGGCCAACTGCATTTGGGTTAAGTTTGCTTTTTTTCTGCACTCGGCAATAAATCTTCCTATTTTTATTTGATTCATATGCTGCCTCCTTTCGCATTCAGTATAGATAATTCAGATAAGAAAACACACCTACCATTGGTTTAGTGAGGAGAAATAAACCTATGGTAGGGTGAAAATTGACCGTCAAATTCAAGTTTGTCTAACTGGATTATATCATAAGGTAATACGGATTTCCATAATAACAAAAAAATCCCTATGGAACCATGTATCCATGATTCCATAGGGAGATGGTACGCCGAAAGGGACTCGAACCCCCGACCTACTGATTCGTAGTCAGTCACTCTATCCAACTGAGCTATCGGCGCATGTCTCTTGACGACTCAGATATATTAACATGCACCTTCCAAAAAGTCAAGCACTTTTTTCAAAATTTTCGAATTTTTTTGACATCATACTTTTTGATAGATTTTAAGTCTTCCCTCAAGCTCCACAATCAGCTGATATCCGTTGCGCTGCAACAGTTTTTCGAATTCTTCAAAGCCGCCCCAGGCCTTGAAGCTCTTCTCCTCGTTTTCATTCACCGCCACAAAATCGCAGGAAAGAACATGTTCCTTTGACGCATAACGCACATCATAAAGTACATCCCGCTGGGAAAGATGGGTGGTGTAGTAAGTGGTTGCAGCAACCGATGCGCCCACAGGAACGGTATCCAGTGCGGTACGAAGTTCATCATAGGTTTCCCTATAAGTGATGCACTTGTCGGGATACCGCAGAGCGATGGGCAGGATCTGAGCGCCAAAGCAGGCCGCGCTGACGCACAGGGCCGCAAAAAACGCCGTCAGCCGAACGGTGTCGATTTTCATATCCGCAAGATTCACCAGCGCCAGGTACACGAGACATGCTGTAGAACCGTAGGTATACTGGAAGAAAATATCATGCTGGTACTGATAATCGCTCATCAGATTCACCAGCACATAGGGAATCAGCAGCAAAAAGCGCTCATACCTCCGGGTCAGCAGCGGCAGACCCGCCAGAGGCAGCATGGTCAGACCGATGAATTCCAGCTTTTCCCTGTCCACGGACTCGTAGATCGCCTTCATGGGGCAAAGCAGCACCGCTTTGATCACCGTCAACAGAGAATCAGAATCGTCGTACATAAAATTCCGGTAGCGGTAAGTCATAACGCCGTCACCGCTTTCCGAGAGATACCGGGTAACTGCAGCAAAATAAGCAACCGCACCGAGAAGCATTACACCGCCCGCAATCATGCCCCACTTTTCTCTGTGGAGCATAGACCGCAGCAGCAGATACAGGGCAATCACCGCCACATAAACCGCTGCATCCTCCTTGACCATCAGGGTCAGAACTGCAAAAATGGTGGTAACCACAGCATTTTTCCGGTCGATGCCGTAGAACAGCCACAGAATCAAAGGCGTCAGAAACGCATTTTCATGGACGTCATAGCTGGTGCCACCGGCGTAGGCAGGGTACAGAAGCATTACCAGGCACAAAACCGCCCGGGGCATGGGCGCAATCCCATGGTGTTTTCCCAGCTTCCAGAGGGGAATCAACGCAGATGTCAGCACCGCCGCCTGCAGAACCTGCAATGTGGCAGGAGCAGGAGCCAGCCAGTAGAAGGGCAGCAGCAAATAATAGATGGGCGACATATGCACCGCAAAGTGGGACAGGGGTCCGTCCCGCTCGATGGTGGTCATGGGAAGGCCGGTGGTTTTCATGGAATGGAACATCTGGGCAAAGATGCCGAAATCGTAGCTGGGTGTGGAGAAGCTGCGGACACGGCAAACGGTCCAGATGCTGACCAGCAGGAAAAAGAAAACCGCACCGCCTGCTGCCAGCCATCCGTAACCACGCTGCTCCTGACACCGCTTTGTATTCGCCTTATCACCGTTCCATCCCCGTAGAGCATAAACCACCAGAACCGCCAGAATCAGCAGGCAGGCAATCAGCAGCGGCCAGGTAAAGGATACCGCCAAAGACAGCACCGCCAGGAATGCAAAGGCAGCAGCAATCAGCCACCGTTCCATCGCATCGACCTGAATCGCACAAACCGCTGCAAACACAGCACAGGCCACCAGGATCATCCGCCCCGAGGACATGGCTGCAATGCATGAAAGCCCCGAAAGATTCCGAAGTTCCGCAGAAAGCAGGAGATATTCCACTCCCGCTGCCAGGAGCCAGGAAAGGATCAGCCGCCGGATCCATTTGCTTAAGTTCGGAACGGCATTATGTTGTTCATAGGAAATTTTCATCAAAGCGCCTTCTTTCATCCCCTACTTTAGCATCCCACACTGAAAAAATCAACTGACAGCAGGAATTCGTGTATATTCTTAATAAAATCCGCAGATTACTCTTGTTTTTTATGTTGGATGCGGTTATAATATCGAAAGCTACATTAAATAGGAGGCTATAAATCATGGCTGTCAAAATTGAAAAGAACACCATCATTGGTGATATTCTGGACATCGCTCCTCAGGCCGCTCCCCTGTTCTTCGCCATCGGCATGCACTGCCTGGGCTGCCCCTCTGCCCGCGGCGAGACCGTTGAGGAAGCCTGCATGGTCCATGGCATCGAGTGCGATTCCTTCCTGGCTCAGCTGAACCACTTCCTGGAAGCTTACGAAGCTGACAAGCAGGCCTAAACTGAACCGGCAAAACCATCCCGGAACAAGCCGGGATGGTTTTTCTATTTTATTATCTCGTATTTTGGAGGTTTCCCCATGAAACTCCCCATTTCTGACCGGCTTCTTGCCTGCTGCAATTTTGTCGCACCGGGAGACCGGATTGCAGACGTCGGCTGTGACCACGGCTATCTGTCCATCCATCTTTTGCTGAACGGAATAGCCTCTTCCGCCATCGCTTCCGACCTGCGGGAAGGCCCCCTGCAGAGCGCCGTAATCAATGCGGAAAAGTACGGTGTCCGGAACAAAATGCAGTTTTTCCTGTCCGACGGTGTCCGGAACATCCCCCGGGATTTTGACACCCTGGTCTGCGCCGGAATGGGCGCCCACACCATGATTTCCATTCTGGAAGATGCCCCCTGGCTGAAAGATCCCAGATACCGCATGATTCTCCAGTGCCAGATCAAGACCCCTATGCTGCGGCGGTTTCTGTCTGACAACGGCTGGTACATCACAGAGGAATCCGTCCTCCGGGACGGCAAATTCCTCTACACCGTCATGGAAGTGATCTATGATCCCGCCCGTCCCCGGCTCACCCCCGGCGAAACCTACTTCCCCCCCGCCCTGCTGGAAAATCCCGGCGAAGCGGTTCCTGAATACTTCCGCTGGGTCAAAAAAGACCTGCATAAAATCGTCACCAGCCGCGGCGAAACTGCAGACCCGATGCTCATCGAAGCACTGCGCGGACTGGATGACATAGAGCAGAATCCCGACTTAGACTTTTTGAAGGAGGCCAATGTATGACCACCGTTAACGATATTCTCAAATTCATCGAATCCATCGCTCCCCCCTATATGAAGGCCGAGTGGGACAATGTCGGCCTGCTCTGCGGCCGTAAAGAGAAGGAAGTCCACAAAATTCTGGTGGCTCTGGATCCTTTCCGGAATGTCATCCAGGAGGCCATTTCCATCGGTGCCGACCTGATCGTCACCCACCATCCCCTGATCTTCCGCAGCCCCCTGATGGCCGTGAATGAGGATTCCGAAACCGGCCGCTGCGTGCTTGAGCTGATTGAGCATGGCATTGCCGCCATCAATGCCCACACCAATCTGGACATGGCCCCCGGCGGTGTCAACGATGTGCTGGCCCAGACTCTGGGCCTTCATAACATCGAAATCATCAACCCCATCGAAAACTACGGTCTTCTCCGCTGCGGCGATGTGGCGGAGCAGTCCATGGAGCGGTTCCTGACCACCGTGAAGGAGAATCTGCACTGCGACGGCCTGCGCTATGTGACTTCCGGTGCTCCCGTCCGGAAAGTGGCTGTGGGCGGCGGAAGCTGCGCCGACGGCATGTTCGATGCTCTCGCCGCAGGCTGCGACACTCTGGTTACCTCCGATGTGAAGTACAACCAGTTCCGCACTGCTTTCGAACTGGGCGTCAATCTCATCGATGCCGGTCATTTCCATACAGAAAATCCCGTGATGCCCGTGGTGACAGAGAAGCTTCGGGCAGCATTTCCGGAAACCGAGGTCATTTTTTCCGCAAATCACACTGACTGCATGAAATTCTTCGTCTGACGTGTTGATTTTTGGATATCAGATGTGCTAAAATATATTGAACATTTTTGCGGGCAATTCGCCCACTATCACATAGAGAGGAAGATACACTTATGTCCGGACATTCCAAATGGCATAACATTCAGAAAACCAAGGGCGCACAGGACGCCAAGCGTGCTGCCGCTTTCACCAAAATCGCCAAGGAGCTGATCGTCGCCGTTAAGGAAGGCGGCGGCATCACCGATCCTGCCAACAACTCCCGCCTGGCTACTATCATCACCAAGGCCAAGGCTGCCAACATGCCCAACGACAACATCAAGCGCTGCCTGGAGAAGGCTGCCGGCGGTCAGGGCGGCGACAACTACGAGACCATCAACTACGAAGGCTACGGCCCCGGCGGTGTTGCTGTCATCGTTGAGACCATGACCGACAACCGCAACCGTACCGCAGGCAACATGCGCCACCACTTCGACAAGTTCGGCGGCAACCTGGGCACCAACGGCTGTGTCTCCTGGTCCTTCGACAAGAAGGGCGTTCTGGTCATCGACAACTCTGAAGAGGAGCTGGATGAGGAAGAAGTCATGATGGATGCCATGGAAGCCGGCGCTGACGACTTCGAGGCTGACGGCGATGTTTTCACCATCTACACCCTGCCCGATGACTTCAACGATGTTGTCTCCAACCTGAGCAAGTACACCTTCGTCTCCGCTCAGATCGAAATGGTTCCCCAGAACTACCAGCCCCTGAACGACGACCAGGCTGTTATGATGCAGAAGCTCATCGACGCCATGGAAGATGATGACGATGTCCAGAACGTCTGGCACAACTGGGAAGAGTAATTTTTAAGATTCAAAACAAACCATTTTCTTAAATTACTCTTAGTTTTCAGAACTTTTTTAATCATTTTGGAAGTGCAATTTTCGCTGAACTATGCTATACGTTCACGAAATTGAAGCTGAATTACGCCTGTACAAATCGCCCTTTTGCGGACATCCGTGAAAGGGTGATTTTTTATGCGTGCAAAAGACTGTCTGGAAGAATTCAAGGTGGAATGCGACCTCCGGAGACTGAGTCCAAGAACCACTAAAGGCTATTACAACAGCACTTCCCTGTTCCTGAACTATCTGGAAAAACACGAAAATCTGACCGAGCTGGAATCCATCCGGCACCAGCACATCAAGCTCTATGTGCAGTACCTCATCAAGAAAAAGCTGACTCCCAGCTACATCAACGGCATCCTCAAGTGCCTCCGAGCATTCTTCAAGTACGCCCAGACCGAGGAATACATCCTGACAAATCCCGCCACAAAGGTCAGTTGGCAACGTGAAGGAACAGTCCTGATTGAAACCTTCACCGACGAAGAAGTGCGTTCCCTTCTGAATGCATTCGACTTTTCCACCTATCTGTCCGCCCGGAACAAGCTGATCATGGCCATTGCATTCGACACCGGAGCCAGAAACACTGAAATCTGCTCCATCCTGGAATCCGATATCCGGGACAATGTGATCCTGCTCCACGGCAAGGGCAACAAAGAACGGCATGTACCTCTGACCCCTTACCTGAAGAAGATCCTGATCAAATACCAGCGCATGAAAGCAGTCTTTTTTGATAACCAGAACGTTCAATATAAAAACCTGCTTCTCTCTCGTACCGGACGTCCTCTGACCAAAGAAGCTCTGGAGCATATTTTCAAACAGGCTTCACAGTACACTGACATCCGGGATGAAATTCGCTGTTCCCCTCACACCGCCCGCCACTACTACGCCCAGGCAAACCTCCGCAATGGTCTGGATGTCTATTCCCTGTCCCGTCTTCTGGGGCATGAGAACATCAACATCACAAAACGTTACCTGCAGTCCATTCAGGATTCCAACATCGTGGAGATGGCAGTCAAGTCCTCCTTATCTCACATTTTTCGAACAAAAAGTCGACTGTCATACGGCAGCCGACTTTTCTTATTGGAATATTGACGTTTTGAATCAGAGGATGCTCTTCAGCAGTTCCAGGGCGGATTCCTCAGCGGAGTCGTTGGTGCCCAGTTCGCAGCGGAAAACAGGGCTGCAGCATCCTCACAGCCCTGTTCCTATAGAAATCTTATTGTTTCCCCTTCCGATGTTCAGGCAACTTTTACTCGCCCAGAACCTGGTTCATCATCTGCTCAACCAGAATCAGGCAGCGGGGCACATGGAAGGGACCCTTGAAAGTGGAACCCTTGCAGGCAGGCAGGGTGGGATTGCCATCACGGCGCAGGTAACCGTACCACTCGCCGTACTCGTCTGCAAAGTGCTTCTTGCAGTAATCCAGAACCTGATAGAAAATATCCAGATACTTCTCGTCCTTGGTGTCACGGTAGATCATCATGGAAGCAATCAGTGCTTCGTTATGGGGCCACCACAGCTTCATGTCATGCTCGTATGCTTCGGGAGGATTGCCCAGGCAGTCCATGAAGTACAGAATGCCGCCGAACTCATCGTCCCAACCCTTGGAGAACGCCATATCGAAGACATTGATGGCCTTCTTGTGCAGTTCGGGATCGCCCACATCGTTTGCGTAGTCCATCAGGAACCATGCGCATTCAATATCGTGACCGGGGTTGACCATACGGCCTTCGGTGACGTGCAGGCGGGTCTCGCCGTTGGGGCCAACGGACTCCAGGGTGCAGCCCAGTTCGGGCTTCACGTGGTAATTGAAGATGTCAGCCACGCACTCCTTGGCGCGGGCATCGTAAACGTCCTTCATTTCGGGGTCAACGCGCTTCATGACGCCGGTGACGTTCAGAATGATCATGGGGATGCCCAGACCGCGGCCGGTACGGGTGGATTTGGGGCCCATGCCAGTGGGATCAGTCATACCGTGGTTCAGGTTCCAGTACATATCGTATGCACGGCGCGCTCTCAGCAGATGCTCACGTTCGCCGGTCACACCGTAGTATTCTGCGTTTGCAATGCAGTAAAATGCTTCGGAGAAGCAATAACGGCGCTGACGCAGAGGGGTGCCGTCGCCTTCCACAGTAAAGTACAGACGGCCGTCAGCATCATGGTTGACGCAGTGCTCTTCCAGGAAATCGATGCAGCTCTTGGAGAACTTCAGCCAGTCCTCCCGAACGCCGTAAACCTTGCACAAATATGCGTAGGTCCAGCCGCAGCGGCCCTGCATCCAGACGCTCTTATCGGTGGAGTAGACCTGAGCAGCACGATCCAGGCAAGTGGTGACACCGCCGTGTTCATGATCCCATCCGTTCTTCAGCCAAAAATCTGCCACGATAGAAAGCTGATTGCGGATCCACTGACGTTCCGCCTTGAACTTCTTAACATCCATAAACGTGAACCTCCCAAGAAATATGTATTTTGGTTTTATTTACAGGGATTGCCTTATATGTTATTATACAGATAAACTGATTACTTTGTCAATTGCATCTGCACACAGGATGCAACATCCGGGTGAAAATTATGAAACAGAATAATCATAACGGCGCATTTTTCATCATCGCAATGGGACTGCGAACCGTGGCTCTTTTGTGCGTCACCGGCCCCATTATGCAGACCTTCCTTGCCAGCATCGGGTTTTCCAGCCAATGGATCTACATTCACACATCCATTGTTCAGGTGGTGAATGTGATGACGATCTCTCTGTGCTCCACTTGGGCGGATCGGGGAAATGTCATCAAGCGAACCGCCATGGTAGAGCTCCCCTACGCACTGCTGTACCTGCTGTACATTCCCCTATGCATCTGGAAATCCCCCACACTGCTGTCTTTCTGCATGCTCACCGGCATCTGTCTGCTGCAGTCGGTATGCATTGCGCTCTGGACCATCTGCGAGTATAAGCTCCCCTATTTCATTTTCAGCCCGAAGGAATACGGCTCCGTCCTCTCTGCGGGTGGTATCGTTGGCGGTCTGATCTCCCTTGGTACCGGCGTGGTGATTACCCGTCTGTCCGGTATTCTTTCCTATGCGGCGCTGATGCTTTCCGCCTGCGCCGTATCCATGGTGCTGATGCTCATCTGCGCTGCGCTGCACCTGAAGCTGAAGCCGGTGTCCGGCGCCCCAGCCGCCACCGAAGCCAAAAAGAAGACAAATCAGATGGAAATCTTCCGCTACCCTGTGTTCCTGCGGATGATTCCCGCCAATCTGATGCGGGGGTTCGGCTATGGCACCACCACCATTTTTGCCGCCATCGCGCTGGATCTGGGATTTGATACCGGTGTTGCCACAGCGCTGGTATCCGCACAATCCATCGCAGCACTTGTGGGCTGCACCCTGTTCGGCATCAGCATTTCCCGGCTCCCTCCCCGCTTTGTGACGCTGATCGGATCTGCAACCTTCGGATTGATTCCTCTGATGCTGATTCCCAACAAATACCTGTTCGTTGCGGTGTTTGCCCTGGTCTATCTGGGAAGGACTCTGGTAGACTATTCTGTCCCCTCTATTCTTAGAGCCGCAATTCCCGTTCAGCTGGCCGGTCCATTCAACGCATGGCGCATGCTGCTGCACAACGGAGGCACCCTTCTGGCCACCACCATTGCAGCTTTCATTCCCGTTACCTGGCTGCTGATTCTCACAGTGGTTTGTCAGCTGATTTCCGGTCTGCATTACTTTGTTTCCAGGGATCTTCGCGCCGATCAGCAATTCAAATAATCCCAAATGAACAAAAAGCTCCCCTTTCGGGGAGCTTTTCTGTATTTATTTGGCTTTGATCCGTTTAACCAGATCCAGGCCGATGCCATCAGTCTCATCAATGGCAACCAGCTTGGCCACCAGCGCCTTCTCCTCTTCTTCAGTAAAATTGGAGAAAGGACGGCGGGACCAACCGCCGGGAATACCGGCAGCTCTCAGCCAGACCTTCATACAGGCCATCATGCTGCCGCTGTTGATACCAGCAAAAATCACATGAACAGCCTGACGCTGCAGCTTTGTGGCCAGAGGAATATCAGAGGCCTTCACAGCATTCCAGATCTTGACATAATGGTCAGCGATCACATTGTAGAAAGAACCGATGATGCCGTCAACACCAATGGAGATGTTGGAGCTGCCCAGTTCATCGCAGCCGCCGTAGACCAGGAAACCGTCCTTGCAGCCGTCCTTGATCTGCATAACTTCAAACAGAGCAGTTCCGGTGTACTTGACACCCTTGACATTTTCGATGGTGGACAGACGGATGATCTGATCCACGGTCATCATGCCGGCCAGAGGAATGTTGTACACGATCATGGGCAGGCTGGTAGCCTCTGCCACGTCCTTGTAGTACTGATAGATCTGATCGGTGTTGTACTTGAAATAGAAGGGCGGCACACTGGAAACACCGGCAGCGCCCATTTTTTCAGCATGCTTGGCAAGACGGATGGTCTCTCTGGTGGACATGGCACCCACGTGAACCACCACGGGTACCTTGTCGCCAACCTCCTCCATGATGATCTCCACCTGGCGCATACGCTCTTCAGAGCTCATCAGGAAGGTCTCGCCGGTGGAACCGGTGACATACAGACCGCCGATGTCATGGGACATCAGATACCGGATAAATTCTCTGGTGCCCTGCTCATCCAGATTCTCGTCCTTATCGAATACGGACAGAACCGCAGGGATTACACCCTTGAAATCCTTAATATCCGCGCTCATTCTTTTACCACCGGGAGAATGCCCCTGGCAGCCAGTTCCTCCTTAGCCTTGTGGCAGGAGACGAAATGGCTGACACCATCGATGATATACTCTTCCAACATGGGACGCTCGGACTTGCACTTCTCGCAGACATCGGGGCAGCGGGGATGGAAGGTACAGCCGCTGGGAGGATTGGCAGGAGAAGGAACGTCGCCCTGGAGGGGAATGCGCTTCTTGGTCTGATTCACGTCAGCAACAGGAATTGCAGACAGCAGAGCCTTGGTGTAGGGGTGCAGGGTGTTGGCGAACAGCTCTTCAGAGGTAGTCAGCTCCACCACGCGGCCCAGATACATAACTGCAATGCGGTCAGCCAGGTATTCCACGACGGACAGGTCATGGGTGATGAAAATGTAAGTCAGCTTGAATTCTTCCTTCAGCTTGTTCAGCAGCTTCAGAACCTGAGCCTGGATGGAAACGTCCAGAGCGGAAACAGCTTCGTCACAGATGATCAGCTCGGGATTGACGGACAGAGCGCGGGCGATTCCAATACGCTGACGCTGACCGCCGGAGAACTCGTTGGGATAGCGGGTCATGTAGTCCCGGGGCAGGTTGACAGCTTCCAGCAGGTCGCCGATCTTCTTGATCCGGTCTTCCTTCTTCTTCACGCCGAACTTGATCAGAGGATCTTCCAGAGAGCCGAAGATGGTAAAGGCGGGATTCAGGGAGGAGTAGGGATCCTGGAAGACGATCTGGATCTTCTGACGGGCATTGTCCAGTTCCTTCCGGGTCAGCTTCCGCAGATTCTTGAAGCCGTCCTCGAACTTATACTCCATGGAGCCATCGGTGACGGGAACCAGCTGCAGAATGGACTTACCCAGAGTGGTCTTGCCACAGCCGGACTCACCGACCAAACCCAGAGTTTCGCCTCTGTAAACATCCAGAGAAATGTCGTCAACAGCCTTGACGTAACCCACGGTACGCTTCATCAGGCCCTTTTTGATGGGGAAGTAGGTTTTGGCACCGCGAACCTTCAGTAATACTTCTTTATTTTCCACTTGCCGTTACCTCCTTATAGTTGAAGCAGCGCACGTAATGGCCCTCCGTGACCCACTCTTCGGGAGGCATTTCGTTCTGGCAGCGCTCGCAGGCGTAATCGCAGCGGGGGCAGAACTGGCAGCCCTTGGGGCGCTTGAAAGGATCGGGGGTGGAACCGCGGATGGGCTCCAGCTGCTGATTCTTGCCCTTGCCCAGCACGGGGATGGACCGCAGCAGCGCCTTGGTGTAGGGATGGGAGGGATTGGTGAAGATCTTTTCCACCGGGCCGTATTCCACGATATTGCCCATGTACATAACAGCCACTTCGTCAGCCATTTCTGCCACGACACCCATGTTGTGGGTAATCATCATGATAGCGGTGTTATGCTTCTTCTTCAGATTATTCATCAAATCGAAGATCTGGGCGCTGATGGTCACGTCCAGAGCGGTGGTGGGCTCGTCAGCCAGCAGGATCTTGGGCTCGCAGGACATGCCCATAGCGATCATGGAGCGCTGACGCATACCGCCGGAGAACTGGTGAGGATATTCGCCGTAGCGGATATCGGGAGCAGGAATGCCCATGTCAGCCAGATCTTCAATGGCAGCGGCTTTGTATTCAGCCTTGGACAAGCCCTTTTTATGCTCTTTCAGCATTTCCTCGATCTGCTTGCCAACGGTGTAAACTGGGTTCAGAGCAGTCATGGGATCCTGGAAGATGATGGCGATGTCTTCGCCGCGGAGCTTACGCATCTGCTTGCCGTTCTTTTCCAACTGGTCCAGACGAATCTCCTGGCCATCTTCCTTGTAGTAAGTGATGGAACCCTCCTCGATGCGGCTCAGTTCGGGCAGCAGACGGAGGATGGAGTTTGCGGTAACGGACTTGCCGCAGCCGGATTCACCGACCACGCACAGAGTTCTGCCGCGCTTGATGTCAAAGCTGACACCACGGATAACCTTGTTGCATCTCTGGTTGGTATAGAAATAGACATGCAGGTCCTTAACGCTCAGAACAACATCATTATTCTTTTCAGCCATGTCTTTCACCTCTTAACCAATCTGAGTGGGGTCGGAAGCGTCCCGCAGGCCGTCGCCGATAAAGTTGATGGACAGAACGAACAGGATCAGCATGATGGCGCAGGGCAGCCACATCCACCAGTACTGCAGCCAGTCGAAGCGGATGGTACCGCCGTTGGTGATAACGTTGATGATATTGCCCCAGGTTGCAATTTCCATGGGAACGCCGTAGCCCAGGACGGACAGGGCAGCTTCCTGCAGGATGAACATTGCAGTGGACAGGGTGATGTTAACCACCACGGGACCCAGGGTATTGGGCAGCAGGTGCTTGAAGGCGATCTTCACATCGGAGATGCCGAATGCACGGAGCGCCTGAACGAATTCCTGCTGCTTCAGGGACAGCACCTTACTTCTGGTCATACGGTACATGCCGGGCCAGCCGGTAAGGATAAAGATGATGATCAGGTTTTCCATGCTCTGACCCACCAGAGCCACGATGATGATGATCAGGACCATCTGGGGGATGGACTGGAAAATGTCGGAGATCTTGATCAACAGGCTGTCCAGAATGCCGCCCTTGTAGCCCACGTACAGGCCCAGGGTAACACCCAGCAGCGCAGCGCCCAGAGCGGAGCCCAGGCCGACGATGATGGAGATCCGGCCGCCATAGAGGATACGGGCCCAGATATCACGGCCCATCTGATCGGTGCCCAGGATATGCTCCACAGAGGGAGCTGCCTGCTTGGCACGGAGGTCGAACATCATGGGATCATACTTGGTGAACAGAGGCGCGCCGAAGCACAGCACGCACATGGCCACAAACAGCAGCACGCCGATGACGGCCAGTTTGTTGGAAGTCAGTTTACGCAGCGTTCTGTTGGTCAGCTTGGTGCCCAGCTTGCCGCTTTCTTCTGCAGCCCGAATCTTATCCAACTTCCGATCCAGCGCTGTTTTCTTTACTTTATTATTTGTCATGATAGCTTCACCCTCGGATCGAGCACTGCGGTCAGGATGTCCACCAACAGGGACGACAGCAGCACCATAAGCACCATAAACAGGCCAACGGACATAATAATGGGGGTATTCTGAGTCTTGATGGCATCTGTAAACCAGACACCGACACCGGGCCACTGGAAGATGTTCTCAATGACGATGGCGCCGCTGATCAGGGTGGGCAGACGGAAGCCGATCAGAACCATAACGGGGGTGCAGGCAACACGGAAGCCGTGAAGCATATTGACCTTCCACTCAGGCAGGCCCTTGGCGCGGGCGGTCTTGACGTAGTCGCAGTTCATGGAATCCAGCATACTGGAGCGGGAATAACGCATGACACCTGCGGTCTGGGAGATACCCAGAGCGAAAGCGGGCAGGAACAGGTGATGCATTTCGCTGAGGAAAGTGCCGTCGCCTCTCTGGCCCACGGGGAACCAACCCAGATTCAGGGAGAACAGGATGATGCAGAAAATACCGAACAGGAACTGGGGGATAGCGACGCCGATCATACCGGCAACGGTCAGAACATTGTCAGCGATCTTGCCCTTCTTCAGAGCGGAAACGACACCCAGCAGAATGCCCAGGAAAGAAGACAGAATCAGAGAAGCCAGAGACAGCTCGATGGTAGCGGGCAGCTTCTGCATCATCAGCTGAGCAACGGGCATGTTGTTCTGCAGGGAATATCCAAGATCACCCTTGCACACTCCTACCAGCCAGTTGAAGTAGCGGACGATCATGGGACCGTCCAGACCCTTGGCAGCACGGAAGGCTTCAATTTCTGCCTCCGTCATTTCTGCCAGCTGATCCATGGGGATCAGGAAATCGATCACGTCACCGGGCATCAGCTCAATGCCTGCATAGATCAGGAACGTGATGATCAGCAGCATTGGTATCATGCCCAGAAGTTTTCTAAGCGTAAAGTTTACCATGGGATAGCCCCTTTCTGTAGCTTCGCGCCATCACCGGAATTCTTTTAAACAAATAATCCCTGATAGCATGTTGGGGGCCAGCATTGCTGGCCCCCTTGAATTTTAGCAGATATTACTCAGCCTTTTCAAACATGTTGACGAAGATGTAGCGGGGGAAGGTAACGTTGACGGTCTCAACGGTGTAGCCTTCCATAGCCATCAGCTGCTGAGCCTGAGCGGAGTCCTTGCAGAAAGCGTAGTCGATATTGCCAGCCTGAGCATTGGTGATCAGGTTGGTATCGCCGGCGTCAGTGGAGGGATACATGTAGATCTTCTCGATGTTGCCGGTGCCGGTGATGAAGTAGTCAGCATTGCGGACCAGAGTGGTGTACTCGCCCAGCTTAACGGTTTCGACCTTGAAGGGGCCGGTGCCGATGGGAGCCTGCCAGAAGGTATCAGCTGCGAAGTTCTCGGGAGTAACATTCTCCAGGCAGTGCTTGGGCAGGACAGGCCACTGAGAGAAGACGGTCAGAGCATTGGGCTGGGGATTGTTGAACTCGAAGATAACCTTGTTGCCGTCAATGGTGATGGCCTTGACATCGTTGATGACGTCGGTCATAACGGTGTTGGCGCCGGGAACGGTGGGATAGTACTCGAAGGTCCACTTGACATCTTCAGCGGTGAAGGGAGTGCCGTCGTGCCAGACAATGCCCTCACGCAGGGTGAAGGTGATGGTCTTGCCGTCAGCGGAGACTTCATAGGACTCAGCCAGCAGGCCGTCGGTGGGAGTCAGGGAGTTGTCAGCATTCAGCAGGCGGTCGAAGACCAGTTCCTGATGCCAGAACAGAGCGGGGTTGGTAGCGGGGTGCTCCAGGAAGTTGACAGCGCCGGTGTTGGTGTACAGGGTGTTGTCGTCACGGTCGATGGTCCAGTCCAGAATATTCTTCTGATAGAAGAACTGGTCATTGCCGGGAGCGTTGCCGCCCATATCCAGTCTGTCAGAGGTAACAACCCAGGAGGGGATGTAGAACAGAGGGATAACGGTTACGTTTGCGTTTTCGTACTGCTGGATGGCATCATAAGCAGCCTTCTGATCCTCGGTGGTAACAGCGACCTTGGCGGTGTCGATCAGAGCGTCCAGCTCATCGTTCCACAGAACGGTGGAGTTGTTGGCAGCGGTGGAGTGATGACGGTTGTAGAACTCGCCCAGGGTCAGAGCGTTGGTGCCTGCGAAGGCGATGTCCCAGTCAACAGCGGAGTGAACGCCGTCAGCGGAGGGGCTCCACAGCAGGACGGTCAGGTTGTCGGTCAGCAGCTGGAATTCCATGTTGACGCCGACCATCTGCCAGTAGCCCTGGATGGCGGTGATGGTGTCCAGCAGGTTAGCGGTGTAGTAAACAGCCTTGATGGTGTAGGAGCCATCCCAGCCTGCTTCAGCCAGCAGCTGCTTGGCCAGCTCGGGGTTGTAGGAATACTCGGTCAGACCGTCAGCCTGCCATGCGCCCTCGGGAACCAGGGACTTCTTGGCGGCGACAACGGTGTTGTCCCACAGGCCTTCCACGATGGCATCCATGTCAATGGCATACCACAGAGCCTGACGGACACGGGGATCCTGCAGGGGATGAGCGTAGCTGTCAGCTACTTCAACCTCGGGAGCTTCCACGACGGGAGCATCAGCAGGGGGTGCCTCGGGGGCGGGGGTGTTGGGGGTTTCGGCCTGACCGCAGGCGCACAGTGCCAGGACCATGCACAGAGCCAGAACCAACGCAAGAATCTTCTTCATGTGTCTTTTTCCTCCTAAATTGTTTTAAATATCTCCAACGGCAAATACCGGTGAATTCAGTAAAATAACAAACTAAAAATGTTTTTCAATCAAAACTTATCGAAACCATCCACTTTTTACACACAAATTCCGATTACTACTGTACATAATAAACAATAATCTTTCGTGTGTCAATCAAACTTTCCCGCCCGAAACCGAGAATTATTTCATGAAATATTGTGAACTTTGCCATACCATATCCGCTTTGCAGACACTTGTTTTCCTTTACCCGTCATGATATGATTCAATTAGCATCTATAACTATGGAAAGGCAGCTGAGAAAATACTATGATTTACACAAAACGCAAGAACCTCGAACGTTATCTCGGTCTGAGTGAATCCCTCGATACTGCCATCCGGCATCTGATGTCAGCTGATTTGACACAGCTTGCCAAAGGCCGCAACGAGGTGGACGGTGACCAGGTGTTCATCAACCGCTTTGATTATCAAACCATGCCCCAGGAAAAGGCAATCTGGGAAGGCCACGAAAAATACGGCGACATCCATGTACTTCTCTCCGGCCACGAAAAAATCGGTGTTACCCACGTCAGCGGGCTGAAGGTCACCGCCCGCAAGCCTGAAGAAGATTTCGTAGGTTACGATGGACCCGTGGAAATCTGGTGTCCCATGACCACCGAAGATATCCTGATTGTCTATCCTGAGGATATCCACATGGTGAAGGTTATTGACGGCGAAAGCACGCTGGTCGAAAAGGCCTGCGTTAAGTTTAAAGTCTAAAAAATACATAATATGAGGTGTTTTTATGTCTGATCTGAAGAAATACGAAGGCATTATCCCTGCCCTGTACGCCTGCTATGAGGACAACGGCGCCGTTTCCGTCCAGCGCACCAAGGCTCTGACCCAGTGGTTCATCGACCAGGGCGTCAACGGTCTGTATGTCGGCGGTTCCTCCGGCGAGTGCATTTACCAGAGCAAGGAAGAGCGCAAGGCTGTCCTGGAAGCTGTTATGGAAGTGGCTAAGGGCAAAATCACCATCATCGCTCACATCGCCTGCAACAACACTGCTGATTCCCAGGAGCTGGCTGCCCATGCAGAAAGCCTGGGTGTCGATGCCATCGCTGCTATTCCCCCCATTTACTTCAAGCTGCCTCCCCACGCCATTGCCAAGTACTGGAATGACATGAGCGCAGCCGCTCCCAACACCGATTTCATCATCTACAACATCCCCCAGCTGGCCGGTGTCGCTCTGAGCGTGCCCCTGCTGAATGAGATGATGAAGAACCCCAAGGTTGTCGGTGTTAAGAACTCCTCCCCCGCTACCCAGGACATTCAGATGTGGCGCGACGAAGGCATCAAGGCAGGCCGCGACTTCGTGGTCTTCAACGGTCCCGATGAGCAGCTGATTTCCGGTCTGGTCATGGGCGCCACCGGCGGTATCGGCGGCACCTACGGTGCTATGCCCAAGCTGTACATCAAGCTGTATAATCTGGTGAAGGCAGGCGATCTGAACACCGCTCTGGAGATTCAGAACGACTGCTGCCGCATTATCTACAAACTGTGCTCCGCTCATGGCAATATGTATGCTATGATCAAGGAAGCTCTGCGCCGTATGGGCTGCCCCGACTGCGGCTCTGTCCGTCTGCCCCTGGCTGAACTGGTCGAAGCTGACTCCCCCATTGTGGACGAAGCTGTCACCATGATCACTGCTGCCCTGGCCAAATATTGCTGAGAACAAAAAGCCGTCGGGAAACTTTCCGGCGGCTTATCTAAATTATCTAAGGAGGAACACATTTTGCAGTACTTAGGCGTTAATTACGAACACAAGCACATTCCCGTTCTGGATCCCGAATACATCCCCTTCGGTGTCTGGGCAAATGCATATCTGAAGGATGCAAAGCAGCCCATTGCCATCGCAGTGGAGCGCACCGGCGGCCATATCACCGTCCGCAACACTTTC
>JAFXAV010000006.1 GCA_017516785.1 Oscillospiraceae bacterium | reverse complement strand
TTGGATAACCTCCATTGATCTTGTTTGTAAGCGGTTGCCGAACCTTCTTACAACTCTATCATCGGAGGTTTCCTTTTTCTACGCATAAGTATAACTTTTTTGCACCACCTGCATAGCAGGTGGTATTCTTTAGACAACAATAACCCGGAAGACTTTCATCTTCCGGGTTTCTTTTTTACAGTCGTGAAAAAATCGAGCCCAGGCTTTCGTGGAACACCAGATCCGCATGGCGGTCATAGGGCGTTTCGTCCCGGTTGATCAGCACCAGGCGGCTGCCCTGATAATAGTTGATGAGGCCTGCTGCAGGATACACCGTCAGACTGGTACCTGCCACAATCAGAAGGTCCGCCTGCCAGATTGCCCGGATACTCTTTTCGATGGTGGACTGGTCCAGTCCCTCTTCGTAAAGCACCACATCCGGCTTCACCGTGCCGCCGCAGCTGCACTTGGGAACGCCCTCGCAGTCCTTGACGAACTCCGCAGGATAGAATTTGCCGCAACGGACGCAGTAATTCCGAAGGACAGAGCCGTGAAGCTCGTAAACCTTCTTGCTGCCCGCCTTCTGATGCAGACCGTCGATATTCTGAGTCACCACAGCAGAGAGCTTTCCCTGCTGCTCCCATTTGGCAAGCACTTTGTGGGTGATGTTGGGTTCGAACCCTAAGGGCAGCATCTTTTCCCGGTAGAACCGGAAGAAATATTCAGGCTTTCGCTCATAAAAGCTGTGGCTGATGATGGTCTCCGGGGGATAGTCGAATTTCTGATTGTACAGGCCGTCCACACTGCGGAAATCCGGGATTCCCGATTCCGTACTGACACCCGCGCCGCCGAAGAAAACAATGCGCTTGCTCTCAGAAATCCATCGCTTCAAGGTTTCCAGTTTGTCCATGCCAAGCCCTCCTCTTAGATTATGGCATAACACATAAACATATTATTAAACCAAAATGATGCAGAAAAACCAGCTTTCAATAATTAGTTCCGGGTTAATCGATATTTATCATTAAATCACATTTGTCACAGCAAAAGAAGCGAGCTGTTTTGGAATCATAAGGGGTTACAATTTTACCCTCACCACATTTCGGGCAAGAAACTGCTTCACCGGCTCTCAACAATCGAAGTAACGCAATCGGATCTATATTTTGCAAATACATCCCCTCCTTATGTTCATTCTACCGTCCTGTGGATAAAAAAGCAACACCCACCGAGTTCTCGGTGGGTGTAAAACTCAATCCTGCGCAGCTTTATCCTCTTCTGCCATTTCCTTCAGGAGCTTTTTGTCCTGCTTGGAGGAAAGGTCCAGCTTGGCATACATATCGGGTCTGCGCTCTCTGGTGCGGCGCAGGGACTGCTTTCTTCTCCACTGGCGCACCTTTTCATGGTTGCCGGAGAGCAGAATCTGAGGCACTTCCCGGCCGTGCCACACGGCAGGGCGGCTGTACTGGGGATATTCCAGCAGACCGTTGAAATGGCTTTCATCCTCGAAGCACTCCGGGTCAGCCAGAACGCCGGGCACCATGCGGCAGACTGCATCAGTAACCGCCATGGCGGCAATCTCACCGCCGGTGAGGACGAAATCGCCCAAACTGATCTCTTCATCCACGCACTCGTCGATGAATCGCTGGTCGATGCCCTCATAGTGGCCGCAGACGATGACAATGTTGTCCATCTTGCTCAGACGGATGGCGTCGGCCTGCTTGAAGGTATTGCCGCAGGGGGACATATAGATGGTATGGACCGGGCCACCAGCCTGGTCGCAGATGGCTTCCCAACAGCGGTACAGGGGATCTGCCTGCATCACAGCGCCCCGGCCGCCGCCATAGGGGTAGTCGTCCACCTGATTCTGCTTGTTGGAAGTATAATCCCGGATCTGATGGGCCTCGATACTGATGTAGCCGCGCTCCTGGGCTCTGCCCAGAATGCTCTCGCTCAGCACATCACCCAGAGTTTCCGGGAAGAGGGTCATAATATCAATCCTCATCGCTTCTCATACCCTCAATGATCTTGACCTGCATCTCGTTCTTCTCCAGATCGGTGGAGAGAATGAACTCGTTGACGGCGGGGATCATGTATTCAACCTTGCCGGGACCCTTGACCACATACACGGAGTTTCCGGGATAATCCAGCACATCGCGGATCTGTCCCAGCAGTTCGCCGTTGCAGAAAACTTCCACACCGATCAGCTCGGCAGCGAAGATCACTTCATCATCGATATCCTCGCGGTACAGCTGAACGGTCTTGCCCCTCATGGCCTGGGCATCTTCCATGGTGTCGATACTCCGGAGCTTCAGCAGATTGCAGGTCTTCTGAATCCGGCACTCTTCGATGGCATACTCTCTGCCGTCGATGCGGACACGGTCAAATTCGCACAGAACTTCCGGGTCATCCACCCAAGGCAGAACCTTCATCTCACCCTTGATACCGTGGGTGGTGACGATTTCACCTGCATCAATATATTGGAGCTTCATAAAAAATCCTCCTAATAAACGGAAAATGCGTGACGTAAACACGCCACGCACAATCCATTAATCCATGATTTCGACGGTTACCTTTTCGCCGGTGCGCTGGGCAACAGTCTTAACAATGGTACGGATCTCCTTGGCGATCCGACCCTGGCGTCCGATGACCTTACCCATGTCGCCTTCGGCAACACGCAGCTCCAGCACCTTGCCGTCCTCGGAATCGATTTCGGTCACGGTGACGGATTCAGGATCGTCCACCAGATTCTTTGCCATATACAGCAAAAGTTCTTTCATTTGCGCTAAACTCCTTCAGGGGTTCTTACAGCACGCCAGCAGTCTTCAGCAGGCCACGGACAGTGTCGGTGGGCTGAGCGCCGTTCTTGATCCAAGTCTGTGCCTTCTCGACGTCAACAGTGACGGTGGCGGGATTGGTCAGGGGGTTGTAAGTGCCGATCTCTTCGATGCAACGGCCGTCGCGGGGAGAGCGGGAATCAGCAACAACAATACGGTAGTAAGGAGCCTTCTTAGCACCCATTCTTCTCAGTCTGATCTTAACCATGGGATTTCACCTCCATAAATAGTCTTTCAATAAACCAAAATCTATCATCGCGAAGCAAATCGCTTCGAGCGAAACTTATCAGAAGCCGGGGAATCCGCCGCCGAAGCCGCCGAGACCCTTCATTCGCTTCATCTTACGGCCCGCGCCGGGGCCGGAGAACTGCTTGATCAGCTTCTGCATCTGCTCGAAGGATTTCAGCAGTCGGTTAACATCCTCCACCTTCACACCGGAGCCCGCAGCGATACGCTTCTTGCGGGATGCACCGATGATACCGGGGTTTTCACGCTCCTTGGGCGTCATGGACAGGATGATGGCCTCGGTTCTTGCCATGGCCTTCTCGTCCACTTTCACGCCCTTCAGGTTTGCGCCGCCGGGCATCTGAGCTAAGATCTCCTCCATGGAGCCCATGCTCTTCAGCTGCACCAGCTGGTCGTAGTAATCCTGAAGCGTGAAACGGTTGGACTTCAGCTTTTCCTCCATCTCAGCGGCCTTCTTGGCGTCGTATGCCTTTTCCGCCTTTTCGATGAGAGTCAGGATATCACCCATGCCGAGAATGCGGGAAGCCATCCGGTCGGGATGGAAGGGTTCAATATCCTCAAGCTTTTCGCCGATACCGGCAAATTTGATGGGCTTGCCGGTGATGGCCCGGACGGACAGGGCAGCGCCGCCTCTGGCGTCGCCGTCCAGCTTGGAGAGCATCACGGAATCAATATCCAGCCACTCGTTGAAGCTCTTGGCCGCATTAACTGCGTCCTGACCGGTCATGGCGTCCACAACCAGCATGATTTCATCGGGCTTCACGGTTGCCTTGATGTTCTTCAGCTCTTCCATCAGAGCCTCGTCCACATGCAGTCGGCCGGCGGTGTCAAGGAACACCATATCATGGCCGTGCTGACGGGCGTAGGTTACTGCCTCCTTGGCAGTTTCGATGGGGCTCTGGGTACCGCGCTCAAACACGGGAATACCCAGCTTCTCACCGCAGACCTTCAGCTGCTGAATTGCAGCGGGTCTGTAGATGTCACAGGCGACCAGCAGCGGATGCTTGCCCTGGCGCTTCATCAGGCCGGCCAGCTTAGAACCGTTGGTAGTCTTACCTGCACCCTGCAGGCCCACCAGCATGACAACCGTAGGACCGTTGGGATTTATTGTGATGTGTTTTGCGTCGCTGCCCATGAGCTTTGTCAGCTCCTCGTTGACAATCTTGACGATCATCTGGGCAGGGGTCAGAGATTCCAGTACATCGGTACCGACGCAACGCTCGGTAACCTGCTTGGTAAAGTCCTTGCAGACCTTATAGCTCACGTCTGCTTCCAGCAGTGCCATGCGAATCTCACGCATAGCCTCCTTCACATCGCTCTCTTTCAGGCGTCCCTTGCCGCGGAGCTTCTTGAAGGTGGCAGACATCTTTTCAGTTAAACCTTCAAATGCCATATCTTACTCCTCAAGTTCCTGTGCGGCGGTTATAATACGCTGAACCAGCGCGGAGGCGGCCGGATCGGAAGAGGTGTCAAGTACGGACGCGGCGCTCAAGATTTCCTGAGCAGCAGCGCGGGTTTTCATATCCCGTTTGACACATCCGATATTCTCTTCCATCCGACGCAGCAGGGCTTCGGTCCGGGAAAGGTTGTCGCAGACTGCCTGGCGGCTGACGCCCAGCTCTTCCGCGATCTCACCCAGTGAAAGGTCCTGATTATAACGCATGTCAAAGCAGCTCCGCTGCTTCTCAGTCAGCATGCCGCCGTAATAATCCAGCAGCAGCACCAGTTCAAATGCGTCCATCATTTCCTCCCCTGTCAAGCCTTATTCCTTGACTGCTCGGGTATTATAGCACAGCACATTGTCCATGTCAAGTATTTTTACTGAACATGATGAAAATATTTTTTGTTATCTAACTTTTTGTTTGTTGTGTGATTATTTCTTCAGAAAACTCGGTACCAGCGGCGGGATTCTGCAGTTTTCAGGAAACCAAGCTTCTCATAAAGCCGGATGGCACGATCATTTGTGGACACCACTGTGAGCTTTATTTCGTCTCCGGGGAGCAAAGACATCAAGGTGTGCATCACCCGTTCGCCCATTCCGGGTTTTGCGGAGGCAACCAGAAGAATCTCGTTATTCACAACCCATCCGGCGCCCAGAAGTTCTCCCTTGCGGTGAACAAAGTAGGCTCCGCCGCTGTCCAGAATCTCCTGCTCGCCCTTTTTTTCCAGGGTGCCGGAATTATCCACCG
The DNA here is from genome assembly GCA_017516785.1 of Oscillospiraceae bacterium. The sequence continues at coordinate 9,990 of JAFXAV010000006.1, read as the reverse complement.
GACGCATTTTTTCGTTCATGAACTCCCGCCAGGGGCCGATGGTCTCTTCCGTCACGGGCCAGAGGCTTTCAACCTTCGATTCATCCACCGCCGCATCTGCGCGCATCTCATAGATGATACAATGAAGAGGGTACTGCTTCAGATGCTCGTGTCCCCGGGCATAGATCTTCTCTGCCCCCACAACCCGGCAGAAGGAAATGCATTCTTTCAGCAATTCCTCCGGCTGAAGCGAATCCTGGATGAGAATAAAGGCTTCTCCGCGATAAGGGATTTCCCGTAGAGTCAGACTAGCCACGCCGTATTCCGTTGTGAAAACAGGAAAGTCCTTCATGCCAATCCCTCCTCATTATGAATTATAGCACTCTTTTCCAAAAAGCGCAAGGTTGCATCCTTTTTCAATCTGTGATATCATAATTCCATGTGAGGTGAATTCCATGTTCTGTCCCAACTGCGGCATTTCCTGTGAGGAGGATCAGCGCTTTTGTATGTACTGCGGCACCGATCTGCACCCGAATGCAGAATCCGTGACTGTCGCACCGCCCCCTACGAAAAAAGGTTCCCTCTGGGTTCCCATCCTTATATTAATAGTATTGTCCGCCATCGGCATCGGCATTTTCTTTGCCACCGCCGGATGGAACCGCACATCCGTTCAGGCTGATATGCCCTGGTTCTCTCTTCGTGACGGGGAGCTTTCCTTTGATGCTACTTTGTACATCGGCGGCAATGAGATTACTGTTCCTACCGAAATCAACAGCGAGCCTGTGCTTCGTCTGGCCGACGGCTGTTTTGCTGGCTGCGAAGAAATCACCACCGTGTATCTTCCCGATTCCCTGGAATCCATCGGACACTTTGCCTTTGAAGGCTGCATCGCTCTGCGGGGTATCTATATCCCGGATTCCGTCAGCTATATCGGCGAAGCTGCCTTCTACGACTGCACCGCTCTGGAAGCCATCTCCATTCCCTACAGAATCCGTTACATTGATCTGGACGCCTTCGACAACTGCGATAAGCTATACTATATTTTCTACCCCGGTACCATCGACGAATGGACTCTTGTTTACGATGAATTTATCAATCCCTACACCGGCGTTTACTGCCAGGGCGGCAGCTTCTATCAGGGCGGAGATCCCTACGGTTAAGAGAAATTTTGTGCAGTTTGTATACTTTTTCCCAGGTACAGCTTGCTCAAAAATCATTTCATCGTCCAAACTTTTTTAAATAGTTTTGAATTTTCCGAAATTTTACTTGATTTCCTGACGCAAAGGTGTATAATACCTCCCGTTGAGCATCGATCTGAAAGGAGGTTTATCCCAATGAAGAAGATCATCTTTAAGCGTGAATACGACACCGAGACCGCAACCCTGATTCAGCGTCACATCGTTGGTCAGCTGGGCGATCCTGCCGGTTACGAGGAGGATCTGTATCAGACTCCCGGCGGCCTGTATTTCCTGCATGTCGGCGGCGGCGAGACTTCTCCCTACCCCGAAGAGGACATTCTGCGCCTGGCCAAGACCAAGGTCAAGGACTGGATGGCTAACAACTAATCAGATACATACCAAAGTGCCTGCTGAGATTCAGCGGGCACTTTTTCTTTGCGGTTGCTTGACAGGTGTGCTACTATTATAGTAGGAAATTATGTTTTTGAGGTAAACTCAATGAAGCGAATGCTACTTTTTATCTTGGCTGCAACACTGCTGGTCACTCTTTTCGGCTGTGCGCCGAAAGAATATGCTCAGGTTGCTGCCACCACCCTGCCGGTCTTCGAATTCACATCCCGGCTCTGCGAAGGCACCGGCATCACCGTTTCCCGGCTGGTGACCGAAAGTGTCTCCTGTCTGCATGACTATTCCCTGAACGTGGATCAGGTTCGGGCCGCGGAAGCTGCGGAAATTGTGGTCATCAACGGCGCGGGACTGGAAGAATTCATGGAGGATATTCTTGCTGATAAGGCAACCATCGATGCTTCCGAAAATATCGGAATTCTCGAATGTGAGGAAAGTCATGACCACGACCATGAAGATGAGTCCCATGAAGGGCACCACCATGAGGTAGACAGCCACATCTGGCTATCCCCTTTCAACGCATCCGTCATGGCGGTCAACATCTGCAACGGTCTGATGGCGCAGTATCCCGAATATGCGGATATTTTCACCGCCAATCTGAAGACCCTGTCTTCCGAACTGGAGGAACTTCGCATCTATGGCGAGACTCAGCTGGAGATTCTTTCCTGCCGGGATCTGATCACTTTCCATGACGGCTTCGGCTATCTGGCTGCCTGCTATAACCTGCACATTCTGGAAGCTGTGGAGGAAGAATCCGGCAGCGAAGCTTCCGCCGCGGAGCTGAAGCACCTGATCACTGAGGTGCGGCATCACAATCTGCCCGCTATCTTCACAGAATCCAACGGCAGTACCTCCGCCGCTTCCGTCATCGCCCGGGAAACCGGCGCATCCGTTTACACCCTGGATATGGCCATGGCCGGCGACAGCTGGTTCGATGCCATGTACCGCAACATCGATACCCTGAAGGAGGCTTTGGGATGAGAAAATTGAGACACGGCGGCTCCTGTGACGATTCCTGCTGTCTTCGCATTCAGGATCTGTCCGTCAAAATCGGCAGCGACAAGATTCTGAAGGACGTTAATCTCCATATCCACTGCGGCCAGATGATGGCCCTCATCGGCCCCAACGGCGCAGGCAAATCCACTCTCCTGAAGGCCATCCTTGGCCAGCGGGAATACGAGGGCATTATCGCCTTCTCCGCTCCCGGTATGCGCCACCGCAAACCGCCCCGCATCGGCTATGTGCCCCAGAGTCCCTCCTTTGATCCCGGTGACCCGGTGACTGTAGCGGACCTTTTCTCCTGCTGTCTCAGCAAGCGGCCTGCTTTTCTGGGTCTTTCCAGAGAAACCCGTGACAAGGTTATGGAGTGTCTGGAACGTGTCCACGGCGAAGAATTGGTTGACAAGCGGGTGGGAACTCTTTCCGGCGGTGAACTGCAGCGGGTGCTGCTGGCTCTGGCTTTGGAACCTCTGCCCAATATTCTGATTCTGGACGAACCCCTCTCCGGTGTGGATGTGGAAGGCCAGACGGGCCTGATGGACATGCTGGACGAAATCCGCAAAATCTATGACCTGTCCATTCTGATGACCACCCATGACTTCGGCATGCTCCACCAGTATGCCGACAAGGTGGTACTTATAGACCATGCGGTGCTAAAAAAAGGCACCCCCGCTGAGGTGCTGGATTCCGAGGAATTCCGTACCGTCTTCCACCGGAAAGGAGGCCATGTATGAGCATCTGGTACGCAATCTGCGAACTTCTCCCCATTGAAATGCTCAGCTGGGACTTCATGAAAAACGCCCTGCTTGCAATTTTGCTGATGGCTCCCCTCTTCGGTCTGCTCTCCACTATGATTGTCACAGGACGGATGAGCTTCTTCTCCGATGCTCTGGGTCACTCCGCCTTCACCGGCATCGCCATCGGCTGCATCTGCGGCGTGGCGGCACCCACCTGGATGGCTGTGATTTTCAGCGTGGTCTTTGCCCTTCTGTTCAGCTATGTCCGCAGCCGCTCCAATCAGGCGGCAGATACCCTCATCGGCGTTTTCTCCAGCGCCGCTGTTGCCCTGGGCATTTTCATCGCCACCATGGGCGGTGGCAGCTTCACCAAATACAATAAGTACCTCATCGGTGATATCCTCTCCGTCTCCCCTGCTGACATCGGCATGCTGGCTCTGGTACTGATTGCCGTGGTGGTGTTCTGGTTCTTTTGCTCCAACCGGCTGACCCTGACCAACATTTACCCCACCCTGGCCTCCTCCCGTGGTATCCCTGTAAAGACCTCCCAGACCATCTTCACCACCGCCATCGCTGTGGTGGTCACCCTGGCAATTTCCAGTGTGGGTCTTCTGATTCTGAACTCTCTTCTGGTTCTGCCTGCTGCTTCTGCCCGAAATGTGGCAAAGAATCTTCGGCAGTATCACCTCTACTCCATTCTCTTCGCCCTGGGCGCAGGCATTGCAGGTCTCACCGCTTCCTATTACTGGGGCTGCAGCGCAGGTGCGGCAATTTCCCTCTGCCTGACTGCTATTTTTGCCGTGACTTTCGGCTTCAGAAAGGTGCGTGGCTGATATGGAAAATGTGAATATTCAGGTTATCGCCCGGATGCACTCTGACTTTGCCACCAAATTCGGCATTCCCCGCCAGAGTGGTCTGGTGGAGGAATTAAAATCCACCATCGTCTTCGAGCCGGAATTCCGCAATCCCGATGCCCTCCGGGGCATTGAGGATTTCTCCCACCTGTGGATTATCTGGCAGTTTTCCGAAGCCGTCCGCACCGGCTGGAATCCCACTGTCCGTCCGCCCCGGCTGGGCGGCAACACCCGCATCGGTGTCTTCGCCACCCGTTCCCCCTTCCGGCCCAATAATCTGGGCCTTTCCAGTGTGAAGCTGCTGGGCGTGGAGCATACAGAAAAGTTCGGCATGGTGCTCCATGTGGGCGGCGCCGATTTGATGGACGGCACCCCCATCTTCGATATCAAGCCTTACATCGCCTACGGCGATTCCCATCCTGAAGCCAGGGGCGGCTTTACGGACACCGCAGGGGATTTTCTTCTGACTGTGGAATTCCCTGAGAATCTTCTGAAAAAGCTCCCTGAAAACAAGCGGGACGCCGCTGTTGCGGTGCTGACCCATGACCCCCGGCCTTCCTACCAGCGAAAGCCTGACCGGGTTTACGGTCTGACCTTTGCAGGCTTCGATATCCGTTTTCAAGTGAAAGAGGATACACTGACTGTCATTGAAGTAAACAAAGCATAAACATACCCCCGATACCATTCGTATCGGGGGTTTTCGCTTACTTTCGCAGATCAAACAAGGCATAATGTTCTTATCCACTACGAAAGAAGGACATGGCTTGCATTCTCCAAAAACTTTTGCTGCGGTCTTTGCAGGATTCAGTTTATTGATCCTTTCTGCTGCGGCTGTGATCCTGATTCCCGCCGGAGTATATATGATTGGCCTTCCCTGCCTGACGCTCCGGCTGACAGGATATGTATTAGTGTTCATGGGCATCTCATCGGCTGGAATTATTGTCCGCATCTTATTGCGGTAAAAAGCCGCTTCACATCCTCATTTCTCGAATCAGGATACGAAGCGGCCTTTGTTTATTCCAAGTCCCGGACCACATCTTTGGCAACCCGGTAGATATCCTCCATGGTTTTCAGGGATGTGATCTCCTTTTTATAGTAGCTGGCATTCCGGACGCCCCGGAGATACCAGGCAAAATGCTTTCTGGCTTCCAGGCAGGCGATCTTCTCACCGTGGTCTTCCTCCGCCATCCGGAACTGGCGAACCGCCACATCAATGCGGTCTTTCAGACAGGGACGTTCCGGGATGGGTTTTCCCTCCATTTCAGCCTTCACCTCTTCAAAGATCCAGGGATCTCCAAAGGTGGCTCTGCCGATCATCAGGCCGTCGGCGCCGGTCCATTTGAGGCACCGCCGTGCGCTGTCCGCATCCACGATATCGCCGTTGGCGATGACAGGAATACTCAGCTGCTCCTTGACCTTGCGGATATAGTCCCAGTCCGCAACGCCGGAATAGAGCATGGCACGGGTACGGCCGTGGACAGCCACCATAGCTGCACCATTGTCCTCCATCCGCTTGGTGAAGTCCAGCACATTGATGCTGCCCTTGTCCCAGCCCAGACGGCATTTGACGGTGACGGGCACATCCACAGCCTTCACAACCGCTGCCAGAATATCCCCTGCCAGTTCAGGGGTGCGCATCAGGCCGCTGCCGTCGCCGGAGTTGGCAATTTTCGGCATAGGGCAGCCCATATTGATGTCGATAAAATCGCAGCCGGAAATTTCCAGTGCCAGTTGAGCGGCCTCCGCCATGATGGCAGGATCATTGCCGAAAATCTGGGCGCCGCAGATGCTTCCGGCGTTTTTACGCAGCAACTTGGCACTTTTCTGATCCTTGTAGACCAGCGCCCGGGAGGAAACCATCTCCGTCACGGTGATGCCCGCGCCCAGTTCCGCGCAGATATTGCGGAATGCCCAGTCGGTGACGCCCGCCATAGGGCCCAGAACCAGAGGATTGTTTACTTCAATATTTCCGATGCGCATGGTGCTTCCTCCCAATTTTTCTCGGGAGGATTATACCACAATCGCCGAAAAATTACAAGAGCGCTGTCGCAAGCCAGACAAGGGCCGTCACTGCCGCCCCACCACAGGCCCATACAGGGCCGTAATACCGAAGCTGACGCTTCTTCAGGGGCAGGCGGATCGCCTCCTTGGCCTCCTTCAGGAGGGCCTCATCGGTGATGCCCTTGCCAACCGCTTCATCCTTTAAAATAAAGATCGCCTGATCGAAAAGCTTCGGATCGGGACTCTGTACCACGATCACCTGCCGGGAAATTCCCTTTACCATAAAATACCGCCTCCTTGTGGAAATCTTTCCCACTAAGAGGCGGTATTAAACATTTTTACTTCAGATCCACAATCTTGATATCAGCCACTTCGGAATTTGTCCGGCGCAGCAGCCCCCAGACACCCAGACCCGCAAAAAGCAGGCCCATACCGATATTGGTCAGAGTTGCAGTCAGGTAACCGGGATCCTCCAGCAGAACAACCAGTATCAGTGCGGGAATATCGCCGTAAGCAAGGCCAGGAAGTTCGCCCGCACCAATCATCTGCACCAGGGTGATGACATCTGCGCCGAAATTGCCCAGCAGCACGCCGATGATGATGACAATAATCAAAATGGCGATTTTACCCATACCCTGTTTTCCCTTGAAAAGGTTATAGCCCTTTTCTGCCAGCCAGCCAATGGCAAGGCCCACCAGAGATGCAACATACCCAAAATACAGAATCACAGCCCAAAGCACTGCACCCATCACGGAGCCCAGCAGTGCGCCGAGAAATCCAGTGAAGTAGTTGCCGGTATCCTCCTCTCGGCGGGTTTGCTCTTCTGCGGCAATATCGCGGCATACCTTTTCTGCACAGCCGCGGTGCATATAATATGCCGTGCCGTCAATCAGCTTCCAGCACCCGTCAGTCAATTCAAGACCGCACTCAGAACAGGTGCCAATACCGGTAGCATCCGCCTCTGCCAGCAAGGGCAGGAACAGATCCAGAAAAGCATAAATCTTTTTCATGGTTCCGGGATCATCATGGAACACAACCATGATAAAGCGCTTGCTTGTCCGCAGCTCCGTCACCCGAAATTCCTTTTTCAGGTTCCGGCCGTCCAGGGCACGCATCAATTTTTCCTTCTTCACTGGATCCTGAATCATGGTTGCAAACGTAATTCTCTTGTAGCCAGCACCTTCGCTCATGGTGGCATAGAAACCGCCCAGGCTGCCGTAGGCAACACCCTTATCCACGCTCATGCCGTGTTCTTTGGCCAGCTTTTTCAGTCCGCTTCCGATCACATATATCTCTCCTTTTTCTGTCTGTTTTGTAATTCAGAGTATATCACAATATAGTCGCGATAGCAACTATAAAACAGAAGCGATTATATCTTATTTTATTTTTTCATCAGAGTATCATTTCCGACTCTTCTTCACCCTCATGATCGATCACTTCTACCTCCATATGAGGATTGGCAGAATAATAAACTGCGGCCGCAAAATTCAGAACATAAAGCGCAACAAGCAGTCCGAGGATTACCAGCACAACCGCCCAGAACCTTTTTGCCCGGCGGTTTTTGATGGCCATCTGTTCACTGATCCTGGCCAGCTGCTGGGCAACTGGATCCATCTGAGGCGCCTCAGCAGGCTTTGCGTCCAGCAGTTCCGTGACAGATGTATCCAGCACTTCCGCAATTTTCTGAAGCATTTCCGCATCGGGTACGGACAGTCCCTTCTCCCATTTGGAAACTGTCTGCCGGACCACATTCAGCCGCACCGCCAGTTCTTCCTGGGTCATCCCTCTGTTCTTTCGAAGGTTTTTGATATTTTCATTCAGCATGATCTTTGCCACCTTATCTTTGATGGCTTCATCATAGCGAAAAAATCCCGTTGCAGCAAGCAACGGGACTTAACATGGCCGTTTTTCAGATCAGGCACATCTTCATGGCATCATCATTGACGTGGAAACCCATACGCTCATAGAGCGGAATGGCCTTTTTCTCAGCCGTCATCTTCAGTTCAATGGCGCCAGCATCCCGTGCCTGCTGAATAACCCGGGGCAGAATCTGGGCCATGATGCCGTGTCCCCGATACTCGGGCAGGGTATAAACGCTGTAAAGCATGGCAGTCAGGCCACGGACGTTCACCTCATCGGGCATGGTTTCAAAGAGGTAGATAACGGCGTCCGCAATCACCTTGCCGTCCTTTTCCGCCAAGGTGCCCAGGCAGGTCTTGTCCTCCATATGTTTCCAGACGAACCGGCGGATCTGATTTTCCAGTTCTTCCGGTAGCGGGTCTTCTGTGACCTCATCCAGCATCTGAACCCGCATCCGGGTGATGATTTCAATATCTTCGGGAGTAATATCTCTGATTATCATTGCTGATCATCCTTTGGTCTTTTGTATCGTCCGTGGGGTTCCCACTCCGGCAGCGGGAAACGCTGCATGGCCCCGAAAATCCGTTCCTTCAGGTCGGGGTAAGTCTGGCTGAGATCATATACCAGCTGTTTGATTTCTTCTCTTTTGGTTGCCTTGTCCACAGGGCAGCGATTTTCGATGACAGGCAGGTCCGTCCGTTTTGCAAAATTATCAACAGTCTTCTCGTGGATATAGAGCATGGGGCGGATCTGAATAATACCCGTCCGGTCCAGGTTTGTCACCGGCTGGAAGCAGGAAATCCGTCCTTCAAAAATCAGGCTCATGACGAAGGTTTCCACCGCATCGTCATAGTGGTGACCCAGGGCAAGCTTATTGAAGCCTTTGTCAAGGATCGCCTGATTCAGGGCGCCCCGGCGCATCTTGGAACACATGGAGCAGGGGTTCTTTTCCTTCCGGTAGTCAAAAATAATAGGGGCGATTTCTGTATTAATAATCGTATAAGGAACATCCCATTTGTCGCAAAGTTCCTTGATTCCAGAATAATCCATTCCAAGGCCCATGTCAATGGTGATTGCTTCCAGCTCGAAAGGTTTGTTGAAATATTTCTTTAATCCGGCAAGCAGTACCAGCAATACCAGGCTGTCCTTGCCACCGGAAACACCTACAGCAATGCGGTCTCCCGCCTCAATCATGTTGTAATCATCCACGCACCGGCGCATCAGGCCCATCAGCTTCTGCATAGCAAAATTCCTTTCAAAATGTTTGCAAAATGGCATGTGAGTATTTGCGAGTATTCGAGAGCATTTAAGAGCTTTTAAGAGTTCTCTTCAGAAAACAGAAAATTTCGCAAAAAAGCCGTTGACAAACTATTTTTTATGTGGTATAAAAATCTAGCGTTTTGAAGACATTGTACTTCAAACGCCTAAATTTGTCAAAAATTATTTAACTATATTTGGAGGAACGCATAATGTCCACTACTCTGCTGAAGAAGGAGACCCTGGAGCGCAAGTGGTATGTTATCGACGCTGCCGGCAAGCCCCTGGGCCGTACCGCTGTCATCGCTGCTAACATCCTGCGCGGCAAGCACAAGGCTGACTTCACCCCCAACGTCGACTGCGGTGACTATGTCATCGTCATCAACACCGATAAGGCTGTTCTGACCGGCAAGAAGCTGGATCAGAAGAAGTACTACCGTGTTTCCGGCTGGATCGGCGGTCTGAAGGAGACCAAGGCCCGCGATATGATGGCCAACCGCTCCGACTACGCTATGGAAGTCGCTGTCAAGGGCATGCTGCCCAAGAACACCCTGGGCAAGAACGCCATGACCCGTCTGCACCTGTACAAGGGTGCTGAGCACAACCACGCTGCTCAGAAGCCCGAGGTCTGGACCCTGGACTAATTTGGAGGTAACACACTATGTACGAGAGCAAGAAGAAGTATAGCTACGGCACCGGCCGCCGTAAGTCCTCCGTTGC
>JAFXAV010000059.1 GCA_017516785.1 Oscillospiraceae bacterium | reverse complement strand
TCGGGATCGTTCTTGGTCTCGCCCTTGATGTAACGGGTGTTCTCCAGCAGCATGACATCGCCATTGCGCAGAGCGGCGGCCTTAGCCTTTGCGTCTTCGCCTGCAACGTCGGCAGCCATGATGACTTCCTTGCCCAGCAGCTCAGAGATGCGCTCAGCAACGACCTTCAGGCTCAGCTCGGGCTTCCACTCGCCCTTGGGCTTGCCCATGTGGGAGCACAGGATGACCTTTGCGTCGTGCTCGACCAGGTACTTGATGGTGGGCATAGCGGCAACGATACGCTTGTCGGAAGTGATCTTGCCTGCCTTGGTGGGAACGTTGAAGTCGCAGCGGCACAGAACGCGCTTGCCGGCTACTTCGATATCCTCAATAGACTTCTTGTTGTAATTCATGATGAATTCCTCCAAAATTACCGAGATTTTTTAATCTCGCATTTTTCCGTAATCCCGCAAGCCGGGGAAATCCAACTGCCGCAGGGCTTCGAACACGGTGATGGCCACCGCGTTGCTCAGGTTCAGGCTCCGGGCGCTTTCACGCATGGGGATGCGCACGCAGCTTTCCCGGTGCTGCTCCAGAAAGTCCTCCGGAAGTCCCTTGGTCTCCTTGCCGAAGAAGAGGTAGCAGCCGTCTTCAAAGTTTGCCTCGGTGTAGCACCGGGGGGCCTTGGTAGACAGGCACCACATCTGCCGCACGTCGTTTCTTGCGAAAAAGTCTTCGAGATTTTCATAGTCGAAAACTTCCACCATATGCCAGTAGTCCAGACCTGCCCGCTTGACGGCTTTGTCAGAGACGTCAAAGCCCAGAGGGCGGATCAGATGCAGCCGGCAGCCGGTGGCGGCGCAGGTCCGGGCGATGTTGCCGCAGTTCTGGGGGATTTCAGGTTCCACCAGTACGATATTCAGCATTTTATCACCTCAGAATTCTTTTCCTTCGGAAAGATTTCCCTTCCGCTTGCTCCCCTATTGTAAGACAAAGATCGCATAAAATCAATCCAAAAATACGAAAATTGATAACTTTTTATCGGTATTCACATGAAAAAAATAAGTTCGCCGTTCAAATTTGTGAAAAATGCATCCTTCCTAAAAAAACATATGAATTTTCCATGAATATCCAGCGAAAAAGCGTAAAAAAAGAAAAAGCGCACCGCATTTGGAAGCAGTGCGCTTTGGTGTAAAAAGTACGGTTATCCCACGCTCATGTGGAGTTTTCCTTCCAGATATTCCCAGGTGCCGCCGCTGGTGACAAGGGTTGTGCCGTCAGCCAGGGTTACGTGAAGATTCAGCGACAGCCATTCGCCCTCGTAAAGCTCCGGCAGTTCGTAGACCAGATTGTAAAGATCCAGTTCATAGCTGTCAGATGCCTCGCCGGGGAGCATTTCGATGGTCAGGATGACCGGAGCGTCTTCTGTCTTCAGTTCGATGAAAGCGCTTTCGAGGGAGTTGTTCTCTGCCATCACCTGGGCAAAGGCGGTATGGACAGTCAGGACACCATTCTCAAAAGTCCAGTCATCAATAATCAGATTGCAGTAGGTAAGGTCTTCATCCGGTTCCTCAGTATATACAGGCTCCGTGGGGGCAGGCGTTTCAGGCCGAGCTTCCAGTGCATCCAGTCGGGATTCCAGGGAGGCATAACGTTCGTCCATCCAGGCAAGCTGGGCATCGTAGCGGTCGGCCATATCCCAGGCTGCGGAAATGGTCATGCCGCAGAGGGCCAGGCTTACCAGCGCCAGAATCAGCGCAATGACGGAAAGGATATTTTTCTTCATGGGAGAGTTCTCCTTTTTCAGGTGGTCAAATTACAGTTTGACGAGCCGTTCGGTGGCAAAGCCACCCTCGGCCCCCTCTTTGAGGGGGCTGGCAAAAATCTCTGATTTTTGACTGGGGGAGTGTCGTAATGACGATAGGACACTCCCTCCGTCAGCCCTTTGGGGCTGCCACCTCACCCAAAGGGACTAAGCGTCCGTAAGCCGCGATGCGGCAACGGTCGCTAAGCCTCAGAGAGGGAGGCAAGTGGTGCGGTGCAAACTCACAGACAAATTGCAATTTCCCCCATTATACCGCAGCAGGTCAAATTTGGCAACGGGCAGAAGAACCCCTCCCGGTACATACCGGGAGGGAATGCTTCATTCTGCAATTTCCAGTTCTGTGAATTTTCCTTCCTGGATTGTCCACTGTCCGACGGTAATTTCTTTGCTCATACCGTTGTCCAGAGCTGCATAGAAGGTCAGTTCCACCTCGTCACCCTCTTCCAGTTTTACACCGCGGAAATCGTGAGAGATGTACTCCCGAATCAGTTCCGGTTCCAGGGCATTGAATGCAACGGAATCAATCCGCCGTTCCACTTCTTCCCCGTTGCGGTACAGAATCAGTCCTGCTTCTGCCCACCGTGCATCCGCACTTTCGCCCCAGATCGGTTTGGAGGCATGGACATAACAGCTGGGGATGGTAAGACTCCATGTGCGGAAGTCATAGTCGCCGGTGATATGCGCCACAGTGCAGTGGAGGGAAGTGCCATAGGCCAGGTCATTGAAGACATACTCTTCCAGCACCTGAATCTGCTGGGTGCCGTCGGGATGCTCCAGCACGAACCGGTATTCGTAACCGTCGGCAAGCCACAGATCGGCCTCCGCCGCATACCCGGAGCCATCCCAGCTGCATTCCACCTGCTGAACCGGTTTTCCTTCCAGCAGAGCGGCCAGCCAGGCAGTATCCGATTCCGTGTGCTGCTTCGGAACGGCGGTGAAGCGGATTCTGGCAGCGGGGAGATCCACCACAATGTTTCCATCTCCGGGAGTGTTCATCAGTGCATCGGACTTCGTAACCTCCAGAAACTGAAACTCGTAGGTCAGCAGCAGTTCATCGGCGATTTCTGCCGCGGAGGCGATGTCCTCCACCCGTCCGGACAGGGAGGAAAGCTGCTGCTGAATACTCTGATAACTGGACTGAAGAGAGCTGATCTGGCCTGAATAGTCATGACTGTCTGGCTCCTTGGTTCCGAACAGAAAATAGACAATGGGGAAAAGAAACAGGAAGATCAGCAAAATGGGAAACCAGGGAAACTCCTTTTCCTTGGGCTGATACCGCCGTACGATCTCCTCCACCATTTTCAGCTGCTCTTCGTTTAATTCGTCTGCTTTGGTAGCTTCCTGTTCCTCAACCCCCAGAAGCCAGCCGACACTGACTCCGAACAGCCTGCTCAGAGCAATCAGCTTGTCGATTTCCGGTACTGCGCCGTCGGACTCCCATTTGGAAATGGCCTGCCGGGATACGCCGACTTTATCGCCCAGAGCTTCCTGGGAAAGACCAAGCATTTTCCGCCGCTCCGCGATCCGCTGGCCCATGGTTAAGTCACTCATTTTCACGCCTCCTTCGGTGGATTTCTTTGATGCCAGTATAGCGAAAAACCATCATTTTGGCAACCATCCCATGCCTTGCATCCTGTCAACCGGCAGTTGACAGGGGTAATAAGGCAGAAAACACCTCCCGAGATAAACCGGGAGGTGTTGGGTTTTATTCTGCGATGTCCAGATCGTCTTCTGTGATGGTTACTTTGTAGGGGTTATAGGTGCTGTTTACCAGCTCCGCAACCTCGGAAGGCTTCAGAACGTAGTAGGACACATCATGGCGGTACTCAGGGTAGCCGGGAAGGGTATCGTTGCCGAAATCCTTCATGCTGGTGAGCAGGGTTTTGGCAATCCACAGGTAGTTGCTCATGCTGAGGGAAGAGGTGGACTTGCTTTCCAGCAGTTTCATGGCCTCCAGGGCATCGCCGATGTGCATGGGGGACATCCACTGCTCCATGGCGGCCTTCAGCACGGCCCGCTGCATCTCCACACGGCCCAGGTCCGCGGTGGCGTAACCCTTGCGGAACCGCAGCAGGGTCATCAGCTGCTTGCCGTTGAGCTTCTGGTAGCCTTCCTTGATGGCCACGCTGGCCACATCCATGTCCATGGGAACGTCAAATTTCACGCCGCCCATGATGTCCACAATCTGGGGCACCAGGGTAAAGTCCACCAGAATATAGCCGTCGGGCCGGTAGCCGATGATGTCGCGGACATAGTCCATCAGAACTTCCATGCCCTCCTCGCCGGTGCCGTTGCGGCCGAAGGCGGAGTTGAGCTTTGCTGCCTTGCCGGAGGCGGTGATGGTGTATGTATCCCGGGGCAGGCTCATGAGCCGGACTCTCTTTTCGGAGCCGCTGATGTACATCAGCATCATGGTGTCGGTGCGGGTGCCGTCCTCATCGGTGCCGCAAATCAGGATGGAAGCGGTATTTTCCTTACGGGTGCCGATGGGCTCGTCGGACTTGGGAGGCTGAAGCAGCAGGAAGGCTGCTGCCACGATGGCGGCAATCAGCAGAAGCAGGAAGCCGAAACATCCACAGCCGCATCCTCTTTTGCGCCTCGGAGGTCTTTGGGGAACGGGTTGGGGTTCTCTCACAGGGGGTCTGCGACGCACCGGAAGTTCCGGGGGCTCTTCGTATTCTTCCATGTAGCGGCGAGAATTCATGGCACGGGGGGTGGGTTCTCTGTAGCCGCTGGCATGGCTGCGATTACCGGCGCCATAGTTGTTGGCATAGTTCTGAAACAGCACGGAATCATCCTCTTCCTCATCTTCCGGATCAAAATCATCCAGAACGATGCTGTCGTCATCGGGATCGTCTTCAAAATAGGGGTCTTCGTATTCATCTTCCTCAGGTTCTGCAAGAACCTGCTCTGCCCGCCAGAGCAGCTCTTCCAGATCGTCGGAGTTATAATTATTGCGTTTATTCATAGGTAAAACACTCCTTCAGCCTATATACTAACGCAAAAGGAGCATTTTGTAAAGCATCACAATTCCTGAATCCCCAGAGCCACAGTGTGGGGAATGGGTTTCCACTCCGGCTTTCGGAACAGGGATCCCACAGCAATGGGAAGATAGGTCATCACATAAACGGGGTAGGTGATGAGCGCCCGGAACAGTTCGAATTTGTTTGCCCGGATGCGGCTGCGCTCGGTGAAGACCGTCAGGGCGCCCACGCAGAAAATGGAAACATAGGCGGTTACCGCCGTGACCAGCAGCGCTTCCACGAGACCCAGCCATCGGCTGGCAAGTAAGATTACCAGCATCCGCAGCATATAGCTGACTGCGGAGAAACCGTAACCCCAGACCGACTGGGTGGCGGATTCGAAGCTTGCCCATCCGGTGCGGCCACCCCGGATGATGCCCCGGATGTAGTCCGCGGCATAGCGCAGGGATACCTGAATGCCGCCCTGAACCCAGCGGGTCCGCTGCCGGGCGGATACGGAAAGGGAAGTGGGCTGCTCGTCGAAGAGAACGGCATCATGGCAGTAGCCGATGCGGACACCGTGGGTGGCGCACCAGGTGCGGAATTCGATGTCTTCTGTCAGGGTGAAGAAGTTCCAGCCGCCGATCCGTTCCAGCAGCTGCCGGGTAAAACCGAAGCCGGTGCCGCTGACGGCGCAGCAGTTGCCCAGGATCATCCGGGACTGATTCAGGTGGGTGGACTCATGGAGATACCAGATGGCGTGGCCGGAGGAAATCCAGTTGGTGCCGAAATTCTTGGAATTGCGATAGCCGCAGAAAACTTCGTAGCCATCGGAGCATACCTTGTTGATCTGGTTAACATAATCTCTCTGGAGGAGGTTGTCTGCATCGAAAATCAGAAAGGCATCGAACCGGTCGAGACTTCCCTCGAGACGGATTTGTTCCAGAAGATAGTTCAGGGCGTAGCCCTTGCCGACCTGTTTCTGATTGAAACGCTGGTATACCCGGGCGCCGCAGGCTGCAGCCACAGCGGCGGTGTTGTCGGTGCAGTTGTCGGCGATGACGTAGGTGGTGATCAGTTCCTGAGGATAATCCTGTGCATGGATGCTACGCAGCAGATGGGGCAGCACCGCCTCTTCGTTCCGGGCAGCGATAAGAATGGCGTAGCGGGTTTGCTGCTGTACACCGGAGTGCTCAATTTTGCGGAACAGGGGCAGAATCAGGTAGAGGATCTGATAGGAAAAACAGGCGCAGGTGGTCAGCGCCAGAATGGTGCTTAAGATGTTTAAGAAATCCATGGGGGGTCTCCTTTCGTAAAGTGTCAAATTGCAGTTTGAAGAGTTATCAGATAGATGCAACAGGCTATCAGATCACCATGTCATTGCGAGGAGGCCTGAAAGGCCGACGTGGCAATCTCCTGCTACAATATCCAGATGTGCTGTGCAGAAACGAATCATTGTACCAGGAGATTCCCACGGGCCTTCGGCCCTCGGAATGACATGCTTATCTTGGTAATTGCGTCGTTTTCGGCTGCTTATCTCATCTCCAAATTCCATTTTAGAATACTCTTCTTCGCACCAATATTGTAAGATGCACCCAGGCAATAGTCCAATTAAGAGTCCCGTAAGCCTCATTAAGATTGGCTTAACAAAAGTTTACGATAAATTAGCAATTTCGGTATTTCTGTCAGGGAAAAATCGTGATATACTGAAAGTGCAAGGAGGCGAAAACGTATGAAGATTCAGTTTATCGGCGCTACCCACGAGGTTACCGGCTCTTGTACGCTGCTGGAAGTCGGCGGCAGACAGTACCTGGTGGACTGCGGCATGGAGCAGGGCATTGACGTGTTTGAAAATGTCCCCCTGCCTGTGAATCCCGGTCAGATTGAAGCCGTCTTTCTGACCCACGCCCACATCGACCACTCCGGTATGCTGCCCAAGCTCTATAAGGACGGTTTCCGGGGCCAGGTCTACACCACCCGCGAAACCAGCAATCTCTGCAACATCATGCTCCGGGACTCTGCCCATATCCAGATGTCCGAAGCCCAGTGGCGCAGCCGAAAGGCAGAGCGCGCCGGCGAACCCATTGTCCAGCCTGTTTATGACCTGCAGGATGCCATCGGCGTGCTGAGCCGGTTCCGCCCCTGCAGTTACAATGAAATTCTCCGTGTTGCCGAAGGCATCGACGTCCGCTTTACCGACATCGGCCACCTCTTAGGCTCCGCCTGTATTGAGCTGTGGCTGACGGAAGGGGAGGAGCAGCGGAAAATTGTCTTCTCCGGTGACGTGGGCAACATCAACCAGCCCATTATCAATGATCCCAAGACCGTGGAAGAGACGGACTACCTGGTTATTGAATCCACCTACGGCAACCGCCTCCATGAGCGGCGGGAGCAGACCTTTGATGACCTGTCCAACGATGCGGTGGCGGCGCTGGCAGAATACATCCAGAAAGCCTTCGACCGGGGCGGCAGCCTGATCATTCCCTCCTTTGCGGTGGGCAGAACCCAGGAGATGCTCTATGCCATCCGGGAGATCAAGCAGAAGGGCCTGGTCCGGGGCTATGATGGCTTCCCGGTGTATGTGGACTCCCCCCTGGCGGTGGAAGCCACGGGCATTTTCCTGCAATGTGATCTCAGCTGCCTGGATCCCCGCACCATCGAACTGGTGAAACAGGGCATCAACCCCATCTGGTCCGACGGCGTTACCCTTTCTGTCACTGCGGAAGATTCCAAGCGGATCAATGAAGACCGCAGACCCAAGGTGATCCTCTCGGCCTCCGGCATGTGCGAAGCAGGCCGAATCCGCCATCACCTGAAGCATAACCTCTGGGGCCCCCAGAATATCATCCTCTTCGTCGGTTATCAGGCGGAAGGCAGCCTGGGCCGCAAGCTCCAGGAGGGCGCCAAGTCTGTCCGGCTCTTCGGCGAAGATATCGCCGTCCGGGCGGAAATCGCTACCCTGCATGGCACCTCCGGTCACGCCGACCGGGACGGTCTGATTGCCTGGCTGAAGGGTTTCAAAACCATGCCCAAGACAGTTTATGTAAACCACGGCGATGACGATGCCTGTAAGGCCTTTCAGCAGCTGCTGACGGAAATGGGTTATCAGGCAGAGGCTCCCTACAGCGGTACGGAGTACGATCTGCTCACCGGCCGAATGACCATCTACACCGACTCCAAGCCCATTGACCGGAGCCAGGTGCTGAAGGGCAACGCCCGGGCAAGAGCAGTTTACAGCGAACTGCTGGCTGCTGCCGAGGCTCTGCTGGCCCTGGTCAGACAGCGTCGGGGCAAGACCAACAAGGACAACGCAAAGCTCACTTCCCAAATCCGGGAACTGATCAGCAAGTGGAAAGAATAAACGATAACCGCTCCGCCGAACCACCGGCGGAGCGGATTTTTTGTAAGATAAATTGCAGTTTGTGGAGCCAATGCCCTCCCCTTTGGGGAGGGTGGCCGAGCGATAGCGAGGTCGGGAGAGGTTTCAGAAAAATGTACTGCATGCACCCCTCTTCCGTCACGGCTTACGCCGTGCCACCTTCCCCAGAGGG
>JAFXAV010000058.1 GCA_017516785.1 Oscillospiraceae bacterium | reverse complement strand
ACGTCGAAGATCAGCTCGTCCTGCTCTTCCTGGGGCTCGAAACGGACCCAGACGTCACCGAACTGGCCGGAACCGCCGGTCTGCTTCTTGTGACGGCCGTGAGCTTCGACCTTCTTCTTGATCTTCTCGCGGTAAGCAACCTTTGCGGGGCTCAGAACAGCATCAACACCGAAGCGGGTCTTCAGCTTGGCAACGATAACGTCCAGCTGCTGATCACCGGAACCGGAGATGACGATCTGCTTGGTCTCAGCGTTGTTGACGATGGTGAAGGAGGGATCTTCTTCGTTCAGACGGTTCAGGCCGGTGCCGACCTTTTCTTCCTGACCACGGGTCTTGGGAGCGATGGCCATGGAGTAGCATGCGGGAGCATAGGGGATGCCCTTCAGAGCGACGACCTTTCTGGGATCGCACAGGGTATCGCCGGTCTTAACCTTGTCCATCTTGCCGATGCAGCCGATGTCGCCGCAGGACAGAACCTTGACTTCGGAGTACTTCTTGCCGCAGACGGAGTACAGACGGCCCAGCTTCTCGGTCTCGCCGGTACGGGCGTTGACCAGAGTGGTGTCGGAGGTGATCTCGCCGGACAGAACCTTCACGTAGGAGTACTTGCCGAACTGATCGGAAACGGTCTTCCAGACAAATGCGGAGGGAACGCCGCCGGGAGAAACGACGAACTCTTCGATTTCGCCGTCAGCATTGGTAGCCTTGTGGTAGTTGCCTTCCACGGGGTTGGGCAGCAGGTCGCAGATGTGGTCCAGCAGCATCAGAGAGCCCAGACCGTTGACAGCGGAACCGGCCAGAACGGGGTACATGGTGTGGTCCAGGACGCCCTGGTGCATTCCATGGATCATTTCAGCATAGGTGAAGTCTTCACCGCCGAAGAACTTGTCCATCAGCTCTTCGCTGGTCTCAGCGACGGACTCCTTCAGAGCATCGTTCAGCTCTTCCACGACGTCCAGCTTGTCCTCGGGAATCTCAACTTCGACGCGCTTCATCTTCTGCATCTCGTATGCGCGCTTGTTCAGCACGTCGATGATGCCGGTGACCTTCTTGTCGGAGCCCCAGATGGGAGCGACGACGGGAGCGATCTTGTTGCCGTACTTCTCGCGCAGAGCTTCGAAGGTAGCGGTGTAGTCGGCGTTGTCTTCGTCGACCTTGGAGATGTAAATGAAGCGGGGCATATTGCGCTCTTCGCAGTACTTCCATGCCTTCTCAAAACCGACGGTCAGGCCGTCCTTGGAAGCGCAGACCAGAATGGCAGCGTCAGCAGCACGCAGAGCTTCCATGGTGGCGCCGGAGAAGTCGAAGCCGCCGGGAGCATCCATGATGTTGATCTTGGTGCCCTTGTACTCCAGGGGAGCGACGGAGGTGGCAATAGAAATATTGCGGCGGATTTCCTCGGGATCATAGTCGCAAACGGTGTTGCCGTCGGCATTCTTGCCCATACGGTCAATGGCACCGGTCATGTAGAGCAGGCTCTCAGCCAGGGCGGTCTTACCACTGCCGGAATGGCCCAGCAGGACGATGTTGCGAATCGCATTTGCAGTGTACATAGTGTTGTATTTGCTCCTTTCAAGGAGGACAGGTCCTCCGTAACTTCAGTCATAGGGTGCGAAAGCACCGCATTAGGGACATTATACATGAAATGGGAGAATATTTCAATCATTTTTTTATCAATTTTGCAAATAACGATGAAAACATGAATAAAAAACAAAAAGTTTGGACTTTTCTTATGGGTAAAATGTATAATCCCTCTGATTTTTCGTTGCAATCTGGGAAGTTTTTGGGGAAATTAAGGCGAAAGTGGTAAAAATCAAAAAGAGAAGTTGAAAATACAAAACTTTTTGTTTGGGGCGAAAAACAGAAAAACCCGGCCGCATTCGGTTGCGGCCGGGTCGAAACTTACCGGTATGGCTGGATATAACGTTCATGACTCATGGACTGTGGTCGCGCGTAAGCGCCCGACACAAGTCCCAGCATGCCGTAGATCGTCACGATGGAAGAACCGCCGTAGCTGATCAGCGGCAGGGTCAGACCGATAACGGGCATGACACCGATGCACATGCCGATGTTGATCAGCAGCTGGAAAATCAGGGCGGAAGCGGCGCCGAAGCAGATCAGCCGGCGCATATAGTCCTGGCAGCGGATGCCCACATAAATGCAGCGGGCGATGATGGCCAGCTCCAGGATCATGACCAGGCAGCAGCCGAAGAAGCCCAGCTCTTCGCCGATGGAGGAGAAGACGTAGTCCGTATGCTGGGCGAAGAGGTTGCCGCCCTGGGTACGGGTACCCTCGAAGAGACCCTGACCTGTGAGGCCGCCGCCGGTGAGGGACTGGAGGTTGATCTTGTAGTGGTAGCGCTCGTTGATGCCCTGGGGGTCGATGGTCTCATCGAAGAGGATCAGGATGCGGTTTTTCTGATGCTGGCCCAGGAACTGCCACAGAATGGGGAAAGCCACGGCAATGCCGCCGCCGGCAAGAGCAAACCACAGTAGGCTGACACCGCCTGCAAAGGCCATTCCGATGAAGATGAACACGAAAATCAGGGAAACGCCGGCATCCTTGGAGATGATCATGTTCAGACCGACCAGCATGCCCAGGTGCATGACCATGTGCATGACGGAACCCACGTGTGATATGCGGTTCTGGTGGGACGCCATGACTGACGCCGCGATGATGATATAGGTGATCTTGCAAATTTCGGCGGGCTGAATGTTGATGATGGGGGTCTCAATCCAGCTTCGGTTGCCGGTGCCGTTGTCGGTGCCGAAGGGGATCAGCATCAGCAGCAGGAAGGTGTTGAAAGCCACCATCAGGAACCGGTACTCGGAGAGGGTTTCCACATCCACCGAGGAGACGATGGCGTACATCATCACGCCGATGACCGTAGCGCCCAGCTGGACGGCAATGTGTCGGGTGTTGTTGCCGAATTTGTCGGCGGAGGTTGCCGAGGCAACCACGATAATGCCAAAGGCGGAAACAATCAGGCACAGCAGAAGCAGCACCCAGTCGCCTTTTTTATGAAAACTTTTCAGTTCGGAAATAAATGAATTCAAGGCACTGCCCCCTTTCTATCCGCCTATTTTACCATCAAACAGGGGAAATGTAAATAGAGGATTTGTATCGGAACTGTAAACCTTGCCATTAAGAATTGATTTACATATGGTGAAAATGGAAAAGGCACCCCGTTTGGGGTGCCTTCTGGGTTATTCTTCGGGGGTTTGCTCGGATTCGGAGGACTTCTTGTCTGCGTTGACGTAAGCCATCAGTTCCTCGCCGGTGATGGTTTCCTTCACCAACAGGTACTCGGAGATTTCGTCCAGCAGTGCCCGGTTGTCGGTCAGCAGTTTTTTGGCTTCGTTATAGCTGCGGTCCAGCAGATCCTTCACAGCCTGGTCAACCTTGGCGGAGGTTTCCTGGGAGCAGTCCAGATAGGACTGACCGTCCAGATACTGGTTGGATACGGTGGCGGGGGCCATCAGGCCCAGCTCATCGCTCATGCCGTAGAGGGCAACCATGTTCCGGGCAAGGGAGGTGGCCCGCTGGATGTCATTGGAAGCGCCGGTGGTCTTGACACCGAAGACGACCTGTTCCGCCGCACGGCCGCCCAGCATGCCGCAGAGGTTGGCATGAAGCTCTTCGTTGGTGCTGAGGAACTTTTCCTCTTCGGGGGTGTACAGGGTGTAACCCAGAGCGCCGGTAGTGTGGGGAACGATGGTGATCTTGGTGACGGGATCGGTGCGCTTCAGCAGGGCGGAAACCAGGGCGTGGCCCACTTCGTGGTAGGCAACCAGCCGCTTTTCCATATCGGTAAGGACGGTGTTCTTCTTTTCAGTACCGGCGATGACCGTCTCGAAGGAGACCATCAGGTCCTCCTGGTTGACGGCCTTGCGGCCCTGACGGACGGCCCGGAGGGCGGCCTCATTCACGAGGTTGGCAAGATCCGCGCCAACGGCGCCGGCGGTAGCCTGAGCGATCTTCCGCAGATCTACGTCTTCTGCCAGACGGATTTTCCGGGTGTGCACCTTCAGGGTATCCAGACGGCCCTGGAGGTTGGGACGGTCCACAATAATCCGGCGGTCAAAGCGGCCGGGGCGCAGCAGCGCCTTGTCCAGAATTTCGGGACGGTTGGTGGCAGCCAGGCACACAATGCCCTTGGTGGGCTCGAAGCCGTCGATTTCATTCAGCAGCTGGTTCAGAGTCTGCTCATGCTCGGAGTTGCCGCCGCCGAAGCGGGCATCACGGGCACGGCCCACGGCGTCGATCTCATCGATGAAGATGATACAGGGAGCCACCTTGGCGGCTTCCTTGAAGAGGTCACGGACACGGCTTGCGCCCATACCCACGAACATTTCCACAAAGTCGGAACCGGAGATGGAGAAGAAGGGGACCTCTGCTTCGCCGGCCACGGCCTTGGCAAGAAGGGTCTTGCCGGTACCGGGGGAACCCACCAGCAGAGCGCCTTTGGGCAGCTTCGCGCCGATTTCGGTGTACTTCTGGGGATTGTGGAGGAAATCGATGATTTCCTGAAGGGATTCCTTGGCTTCATCCTGACCGGCAACGTCCTTGAAGGTGACACCGGTGGACTTTTCCATATACATTTTGGCCTTGGACTTGCCCAAGCCGCCCATCATGCCGTCGCCGCTCATGCGCCGGGTGACCATATTCATCATGCCGAAGATCAGAAGACCCATACCCAGATAGTAGAGGATCATCATGATGGTGGAGTTATCCTCCACGATGGGCTTGTTGACGGTGGCGCCCTGGGCAATCAGCGCGTCAGCCAGTTCAATCTGGTTGTAGCTGCTGGGAAGGCCGGTGTAGCAGGCCTTCTGCTGGGCGGCGGGAAGCGCAGCCTGCTCCTTGGTCAGGTAGATGACCCGGTCGTACTGAATTTCAGCTTCCACGATGTCGCCCTTGGCCATGGCAGCCCGGAAATGGGACCAGGTGGTTTCGGTGTACTGACTCTTGTTGATCATATTATAGATGCTGCCAATAAGCAGCACTGCCAGAACGGCAACCACCAGAGCCAGCCACAGATTGGGTTTTCGCTTGTCGTTGCCGGACTTGTTAGGGCCGTTATGGGAAGAATCGTTCCGATTCAGATCCATAAAGATCGCCTCCTTTGGATTTTTACATTCATTTTGCCCATCATATCACATTTGTTGACCCTCTGCAATGAAGATTATGGGACTTTAGGGTAAACTTTCTGTGAACCAGGGAAAAGAAGCGGCAGGGGAATCCCCTGCCGCTCATATCTTGAATTTAGGCCAGATAAATTGCCTGGGCAGCACGCATCATCTCGTAGAGATCCAGCTTGGCAGCCAGCTCTGTGGGGGCGTGCATGCTCAGCACGGGAACGCCTGCGTCCACGGTGACGATGTTCCGGTTTGCCATATAACCGGCAACGGTGCCGCCGCCGCCCTGATCGACCTTGCCGAGAGTTGCCATCTGCCAGATGACCCCGGCGTTGTCGAAGGTGGAGCGGATGTGCTGCATGGCTTCGGCGGAAGCATCGGATGCGCCGCTCTTGCCCCGGGAACCGGTGTACTTGCAGATGGACACGCCGTAATTCAGCATGGAATTATTCCGGCGGTCGGAAACCTCGGGGAAATTGGGGTCAAAGGCATTGGAAACGTCGGTGGACAGGCAGAAGGAATTGGCGAAGCACTCGTCGAGCTTCACGCCCTGGGCATCGCAAAGACCGCCCATGAAGCGCTCGAAGAACAGGCTCTTCATGCCGGAAATGCCCACGGAGCCGATCTCTTCCTTGTCAGCCAGAACGCAGACGGAGGTCTTGGCAGGCTGGGGCAGAGTCAGCAGACCTTCCAGAACGGCGTAGCCGCAGGCCCGGTCATCGTGACCGTAGGCGCTGATGAGGCTCCGGTCCAGACCCACTTCCCGGGTCTTGCCCGCAGGAACCATGGTCAGTTCGGCGCACTGGAAGTCCATCTCGGTGATGCCGTATTTTTCGTTCAGCCACTTCATGACGTTCAGCTTTACCAGGTCGCTGCCTTCACCCTCGATGGGTTCGGTGCCCACGATGACGTTCAGCTGCTCTGCCACGATGCCGGTGGCCAGAGGCTTCTGCATCTGATCGGAAGACAGGTGAACCAGCAGATCGGTGACCATCAGGATGGGATCATTTTCGTCCTCACCCACGGTGACGGTAACCCGGCTGCCGTCCTTGCGGCAGACAACACCGTGGAGGGCCAGGGGAATGGTGGGCCACTGATACTTCTTGATGCCGCCGTAGTAGTGGGTCTTGAAGTAGGCAACCTCGGAATCTTCATAGAGGGGATTGGGTTTCAGATCCAGACGGGGATTATCCACATGGGCGGCGCAGATGTTGGCGCCCTTATCGAGGGATTCGGTGCCGATCACTGCCAGGGCGATGCACTTGTCCCGGTTGTTGTAGTAGATCTTGTCGCCGGGGTTTGCTTCCATGCCGGGGGTGAAGGGTTTGAAACCCAGCTTTTCAGCTTCCCGGACTGCAAAGGCGGTGGCTTCCCGTTCGGTCTTGCAGGCATTCATAAATGCCATATATCGTTTTGCGTAAGCCTCCATCTCACGGCGTTCTTCGGGTGAGATGCGGGCGTAGCCGTTTTTGGGGGCAGCAAGCAAGCTTTTACGCAGCTGCTCAGTCGTCATATGTTCATACTCCTTTCAGAACCTCTTATTAATTGAGGCGGCCCGCCTGTGGCGGGTCTGAGAGGCACTTTTTGGTTAGAAAAAGTTACTCTGATTCTATTATACCGATTGTATGCAAAAATGCAACACATTTCGTTGCGAACGCATCGATTTCTCCATTATTTTCCAGAACGTAGTCGCAGCGCTGCCGGAACCAGTTTTCGTCATGCTGGGCGGCGATGCGGCTGCGGGCATAGCTTTCGGAAATGCCGTCTCTTGCCATCAGCCGCGTTACCCTGTCTTCCGTGGGGGCGGTAACGGCAACGGTCACATCGCACAGTTCTGCAAGGTTACCCTCGAACAGAGCGATGGCATCGATGGCAGCCAGCTTGGGATTGTCACTTAGTTGACATAACACTTCCCGCTTCACGGCGCTGTGGGTAATGGTGTTCAGGTCCAGCAGCGCCTGTTCATCGGTGAAGACGATGGCTCCCAGCTTTTTCCGGTTCAGTGCGCCGTCTTCAATGACACCGGGGAACCGGACATCGATGGCGGCGAGCATCTCCTTATCGGAGCGGAGCAATTCATGGTAAATGGCGTCGCAGTCCAGCACCAGACCGCCCCGGGCTTCAATTGCCTTCAGAAGGGTGGTTTTGCCGCAGCCGGTGCCGCCGGTGATGCCGATAATCATGCTTCTTCCTCCGCGTCCACAATGTGGAAGGCAGCAGCCTTCTTCAGCCGGTTCTGGACGGCATAGGCCACACCGCCGCCAACGGGGCAGCGGGCATAGACCTGGTGGATGCTTGGATCGTCCAGTTCCCGCAGGGCGGCGAACAGACCGGCGGACAGGGTGTTCACGTCGGCCTCCAGGCCATAGGACAGGGGATTGCAGCCTTCATACAGGGGCAGCTCCTCTTCAAAGCACAGCACCCGGTCGCCGGGTTCAAAATGGTGGCGGATATACTCCGCGGCCTTTTCCCGGGAGCCGCCCACGATGACGACCTCGCTCTGGGGGGCATAGTGCTTGTATTTCATGCCGGGGGCCTTGACCACTTCGTCCTTGTCAATCTGGGCGGTAACAGCCTTGTCCACAATCAGATCGCCCAGAATTTCAATCAGCTGTTCAGGACCGATTCCGCCGGGGCGCAGCAGACGGGGACGGCGTTCGGTGAGATCCACGATGGTGGATTCCACGCCCACCCGGGATGCGCCGCCGTCCACCACGGCATCAATGCGGCCGTCATGGTCGTGGAGCACATGCTCTGCGGTGGTGGTGGAGGGCTTGCCGGAGATATTGGCGGAGGGAGCGGCGATGGGAACGCCGGACAGACGGATGATCTCCCGGGTCACGGCGCTGTCGGGGCAGCGGATGCCCACAGTAGTCAGACCGGCGGTGGTCCGCTTGGGAACGATTGCCTTGGCGGGCAGCACCATGGTCAGGGGGCCGGGCCAGAAGGCTTCCGCCAGGTCATAGGCCGCCTGGGGGATGTGGTGGCAGTACCGCTCGATCTCGGAAGGATCGGAGATGTGCAGAATCAGGGGGTTGTCCTGGGGACGGCCCTTGGCTTCAAAGATCTTCAGGACGGCGTTCTCGTCCAGACCATTGGCGCCGAGACCGTAGACAGTTTCGGTGGGGATGGCCACCAGACCGCCGTTTTTAATGATTTCTGCGGCAATTTCGGGAGTCTTGGAATCCTCCGCGGTAAGATACAGGGTTTTCATATTGCACCTCCAATATGAGATGGGAAGATAGGTTGCAGTTTGTCTGTGACTTTGCACGGTACCACTTGCCTCCCTCTCTGAGGCTTAGCGACCGTTGCCGCATCGCGGCTTACGGACGCTTAGTCCCTTTGGGTGAGGTGGCTCGCCGCAAGGCGAGACGGAGGGAGTGTCCGATCGACTTTACGACACTCCCCCAGTCAAAAATAAAAGATTTTTGACAGCCCCCTCAGAGAGGGGGCCAAGGGTGGCTTCGCCACCAAACAGATCGATAAACTGCAATTATCTGGTAAATAAAGCGAAATGGGGAAGCCGCGTACGCAGCTTCCCCAGATTCAGATCCAATTAGACAGTGGGCTGGTTGGCAGCTTCGATGATCTTGACGAACTTCTCGGGAACCAGAGAAGCGCCGCCAATCAGGCCGCCGTCGATGTCGGGCTGAGCCAGCAGTTCGAAAGCGTTCTTTTCGTTCATGCTGCCGCCGTACAGGATGGAGATGGCGCGGGCGTTCTTGGAGCTGTACAGCTTGCGAACGACGGTACGGATCATCTCGCAGACTTCCTCGGCCTGCTCGGGGGTAGCGGTCAGGCCGGTGCCGATGGCCCAGATGGGCTCGTAAGCGATGATGACCTTGCGGATCTT